>JAQUXG010000016.1 GCA_028692515.1 Kiritimatiellales bacterium
GGCCGGTGTGCGGACTGCCGATGCCGGTGCCGGCGGGGCCGGAGGCGAACGAGGGATTGTCCGGGCTCAGGCAAAACGCACGGGTGCGCAGGTAGCGCGGATCATCGTAGGCGCAGAAGCCGAGGTAGGGCAGAGAGAGGAGCGAGGGAACGTTGGCGTCGTCCATGAGATGATGGTTTCCGTATCCATCGGTCTCGTACGCCCAGATTTCACCGTGAACGGGATGCTGGACGACGGCGTAGGTCTCGAGGGCAACGGAGATTTCGCCGTCGATGGTGCGGGCGGTTTCCGCAAGGTCGTCGAGGCTGAGTGTGTCGAGCAGTGTCGCGAGATCGCGGAGGGCGACGGCGAGCATGGCGTTGGCCGGGACGAGAAACGGGAACTTCACCATGTCGTCGGACGGACGGAAGCTGCAACGCACGAGTCCGCAGTCGCGGCTTTTCAACGGGCAGGCCTCGCTGGAAAAGCGGCTGCCGGTGCGGCGTTGAAACGAGTAGGGGGAGCGCGAGGGATCCTCGCCGACGTTTTGCTCGACACGGATGACGGAGAACACGGTGCGCACGGCGCGTTGCCAGGTGTCGTCGAACGGAGAGGTGTCGCCGGTTGCGGCCCAGTAGGCGTGGGAGAGGCGGATGAAGTAGGCGAGGCTGTCGATTTCCCATTTGCGTTCATGGACGCCGGGGCGCATTTCGGTGAGATCTGTTTTCCAGTAGCCGAGAACGGGGTCGCGGTAGAAGGCGTTGGCGTAGGGATCGAGGAGAACGCATTGGGCCTGGCGGCGGACTACGCCGGCGAGCATGGCGCGGAGCGGGGCATCGTTGCGGGCGAGCGGCAGGCAGGGCCAGACCTGAGCGGCGGAGTCGCGCAGCCACATGGCGTCGATGTCGCCGGTGATAACGTAGGTGTCGGGGGTTCCGTCGGCGGCTTCGGAAAAGAAGACCGTGGTGTCGAGGGTGTTGGGCAGACAGTTTTCAAAAAGCTGTGCGAGTTCCCGATCCTTCATTTGAGCGGATACGGTTTGAATGGCGGCTTCAACGGTCTTGCTGGTGAAACAGCGTTCGTTTTCGGCGGGACGTTTGGAGGAACAGTTCATGGCCGTCTTTCTGTTTTAAGATTCGCTAAGGCGTTTTTTCGGTTCGGCAAAAAGCAGGGCGTGGGCTTCACGGAGGATGTCCGGAATACGGTCGGCGAAGGGGCTGTTGCGGAGCGCTTCGGTGAGGTCGACTTCGTCGAGCTTGGCGGCGTTCTGGCCGGGGAACCAGTGTTCGGCATTGCCGAGCAGGTTGTAGCGCATTTTGCCGAAGTCGACCATGTCGAACCCCTTGGCGTAAGTCCAGAGACGCAGGATTTCGGGAATGTTGATGTCGCCGGGGGTGTCGATCTGGCGCGGAAGTCCTTTATACCAGCCGTGCGTCCAGTCCGCGCCGAGTTTTTTTTCCAAGGCTTGGAAAAGTTTCGCTTCGATTTTTCCAATGATTGGAAACTTTTCTTCCAACCCTTGGACGGCGGCGACGTGTTCGACGAAGTCGGACGGACGCGAGGCGCCAATGGAGAGGGTGTGAATTTCGGGTCGGCGCAGGCAGTAGATGTCGTTGAACTGGATCGGCGTGAGCGGCTGGCAGAGGTCGATGAGTTCGGGCGGCGGCTGGTAGAGCATGCCGCCTTTGTCGACGGGGCTGATGATGAAGACGCCCATGTCGAGTTTTGCGGCCGCTTCGACCGGCGCCCAGTTGATGGGGTGATAGACGAAATACCAGTGGAGATTGACGTACTCAAAGAGGCCGGTTTCGATGGCTTTGACGACGAGGTCGGACGGGCCGTGCGTTGAAAAGCCGATGTGGCGGCAGCGGCCTTCTTTCCGGAGCTGTTCGAGCGCGGGAAAACATTTTTTCGCCTGCTCGAGGGTTGCTTCGTTGTTGATGCCGTGGATGGAGAGCAGGTCGACGTGATCAAGTTTCAGCGCGGCCATCGAAATCTCAAACGCTTCGAGAAATTCGGCGGGCGTGTCTTTGGGGCCGACTTTGGTTTGGACGATCATTTGGTCGCGCGGAAGCGAGGAGAGAAATTGGCCGAGCTGAACTTCTGAGGTGCCGTAGCCACGTGCGGTTTCGATGTGGTTGATGCCGAGGTCGAGCGCATAACGGACGGTGGTTTCGAGGTTTTTCTGGTTTTCTTCGGTGACGGAGGCGCGGGCGGCTTCGTCGTCCAGCCAGGATTGCTGATAGCGCATGCCTCCGCAGGTGATGACGGGCATTTGCAGTTCGGTTTTGCCAAAGCGGCGTTTCGGTACGGACATGATTAACCTCCAAAGGCGACGATGATACTGAGTGAGACGGCGGAGAGCAGGGTGCTGACGACGATGATGTGGGCGGCGAGTTCTTTGTCGCTACCGAAGATGTCGGCCATGACATAGCTGACAACGGCGGTCGGGCAGGCGAGATAGATGAGGAGCATCTGGCGTTCGTTCGGCGGCAGCTTCCAGAGCAGTGCAAGCCCGAGGCCGATCAGCGGTTGAATGAATACTTTAATGGAGGCAGCGCTGAGCGAGTAGCGCAGGCCGTTGCCAATGCCTTTGAAGGAGAGTGTGGTGCCGATGCTCAGCAAGGCCAGCGCGAGCGATGCGCCGCCCAGCGCGGAGAGCGAACGTTGGATGGCGGTGGGAAAACGAATGCCGAAAAAGTTCATCACCAGTGCGACGGCGCAGGAGATCAGCAGCGGGTTGGTCGCGAGCTGTTTGCCGAACAGTCCGATCGTTTTTCCGGCGCTTTGCCCTTTGCGGTCGCTGTGTGCGAGCAGTACGGAGACGGAGAAAATATTATAGAAGACGATGGCGGGTGCCAGGGCAACGGTTGCCAGAGCTTCGATGCCGGGGGTGAGGGCGGACATGGAGTAGAGGATGACCGGCAGGCCGATAAACGCGTTGTTCGAACGCGCGGCGCCCTGAACAAACGCACCGGCCGCGCGGGGTTTAATGCGCAGGAGGAATACGCCGAGGTAGCCGACCAGCGCGGAGCCGATGGTCGCTGCAATCAGCAGAAGCGAGAGGCGTACCACGTCGCCGGAGTTGAAGGTGGCGTTGGTGACTTTATCGAGCAGCAGAGCGGGCAGGGCGACCCAGTAGGTCAGGCGGTTGAGGTTTCTGGCAAATTCGTCGGTGAAGAAGCCGGTGCGGCAAAGCAGTTTGCCGAGGGCAATGATCAGGAAAACCGGCATCAGGCTGTTGAGTACATACATAGGCGAAAGAGTAAAGAGGATGGCGGACTCAAACAAGTTGAAAGGAGGTGAAGCGTTTCGTTTGACATCATGGGCCTTTTCCGTACAATGCGCCCTTCTTTTTCAATGGCGGGATAGCTCAGTTGGTAGAGCAGGGGACTGAAAATCCCCGTGTCCTCGGTTCGATTCCGAGTCTCGCCACCACCTTTTATCCCCCAAAAAGCGATTCACTATCTGCTTGGGTCGCAACCGGTCTCTGTCTATCTTACCCGCTTTGTTGCGAGCAATCCCGACTCGCGCGATGACCAGAGACCGTATCTTTAATTCCGGGAAATAAGGAGACATCGCTATGCCGCTGACATTTGATATGCCGTTTGAAAAGCTGAAGGACTATCAGGGGATCAATCCGCGTCCCGTGGACTTTGATGAATATTGGGACAACGCCTTGATGGAGATGCGCGCGCTGGATCCGCAGATTGAAATCATTCCCGATCCTGATTTTCAGACTCCGTTCGCGACCTGTTCGCATCTCTGGTTCACCGGCGTCGGCGGCGCACGAATCCACGCAAAACTGGTTCAGCCGAAAAACGCGACGAAAACACATCCGGCTGTTTTGCATTTCCACGGGTACAGCGGTGCCAGCGGTGCCTGGGGGGATTATCTTGGGCATGCCGCCTCCGGGTTTACTGTGGCCTCGCTCGACTGTCGCGGGCAGGCAGGGCTTTCTGAAGATACCGGCGGCGTAAAAGGAAATACGCTGAATGGACAAATTATTCGAGGGCTCGATGATGTCCCTGAAAAACTGCTTTTCCGTCAGATTTTTCTCGATACCGCCCAGCTGGCGAAAATTGTGATGGAGATGGATGACGTGGATGAAAAACGGGTCGGCGCGATGGGGGGAAGCCAGGGCGGCGGTCTGACGCTGGCCTGCGCCGCGCTGGAACCGCGCATCAACCGGATTGCGCCGATGTATCCATTTCTTTCCGATTACCGCCGTGTCTGGAATATGGACCATGCCAAAGACGCCTACGCCGAGCTGAAACAGTTTTTCCGGTATTTTGATCCGCAGCACAAACGTGAGGAAGAGATTTTCACAAAACTCGGCTACATCGACGTGCAGCATCTCGCGCCGCGCATCAAAGCGCAGGTTATGATGGGGGTTGGATTTGCCGACACCATCTGTCCGCCGTCCACGCAGTTTGCGGCCTATAACAAGATCACGTCAAAAAAATCACTGGAGATTTATCCTGACTTTGGGCATGAGGGTCTCCCTGGCTTCTGGGATAAGGCCTTTATGTTTATGCTGGGGCTGTAAGGCCGGCTCGCCGTCGCCGCGCGGCGGTTAACGCGGCTCCGACAGGCATACGATGACGCGCGGCTCGCCGTCGGAACCGGTTTCGATGAGCTCGAAGACTGTGTCCGCCATGCGGCCCTCACGGAGTACCTCGCCGGTTTTCGGGTTGAATACGCGATAGCATCGCGGCACGTTCGGCGACAGGATAAAGACGCCCCCGCCGGTCGGCAGATAAAGCACGAAGAGTTTTTCAGGCACCAGCAGGCCGCGCCGGCCATGAGTGCAGATCCAATCGGGTTCCATGCCGGCCAGCGGCAACCCGTCGAAAATCTTTGCAGCAATCCCCGGGTAACGTGAACCCTCGAAGTCCAATGCTTCGCGCCAGCCTGCGCCGGGGGCGGTGCACCATTCGGCGTGTCCCGGTTCGTTGGCGTGCAACCGCCACTGCCAAAGGCTTCCGGCTCCGTAGACGACGCCCATGGTTCCGCCGGCTGTGAGATTGCACCAGGCCTCATGACCCTGCCACCAGTCCGCGCCGTTTCCGGTGCGCTTGATGTTTTCGTAGGTCGGCTCGCCGTTGGCGACCGCCTTGACCGGCAGGTTGCGCCACATGTCGGCCACCCGTTCCGGCTGGTGCTCGCCGTTGTGTCCGGTCTGGCACCACTGAAAATCGAGCCAGTCTTTGTCCTGATGGGTGCGGGAAAGGGCGTGCGGAGCATAGTGAAGTCCCGTCGGCTGCCGGTAGGCGTCCCATTCTTCAATGGTCTGCCCCGCGCGATCCAGCTGCTCGATGATCTGAGGGTTCGTGGCCGGGCCATCGGCGCCGACCAGCCAGATCGCCGGCCGTGCGCCGTAGCGGGCCACGAGATAGCGGCAGTAGCGGGCATAGTCCCCAGCGCTGATTACATTTCCGGCCGTGCCGCCGCCCTTCCATCCATAGCCGTGAAATACCGGCTGATAGACCGGCGCGATCCCGTGGGTCAGGAGCACATCCACCAGTGTGTCGAACGTCTGGAAATACTCCGGATTCATCTGCCGCAGGGTTCCGTTCGGTAAATCCTCGAAGCCGACGTCGAAGCCATCGTCCTCCGTGCGCGAGCGCGGCCCGGTGATTTTCATATCCGGCTGCACGGTCATCAGCAATGTCGTGTTATAGCCTTTGGCTTCGCGGTCTGCGGCGTAAATTTCCACTTGATCGACGGTCGCCCGCCACGGCAGTGCCCATGCGGTATCTGCGCAGAGAAGGCAGGGGGTGCCATCCGCATGAATCAGATTGCGCCCGCCCGGCGGAATATTCCAGAACCCGTGCGTACTGAACCGTGTCGGCGTTGCGGCGTTGTTCGTCGCCGCCTGAAGCGTTCCCGACTGTCCGTGGATTCCCGGCTCGCCGTCGCGATCCGATGCGGTCCATCGCCAGAGGCCCGAGGATCGGGTCGAAGCAAAACGGACGCAGAAGCGCTGCCCTCCGTTCCAGAACATCGGCCGGCGGATTTGCGTGCCGTCTTCATGGGTGAAGTCCACCCACGCCTCGCTGTCCGTGTAGGGGTTGGCGAGGTTCCGGCTGCCTGTGAATGTCAGTTCAATCTCCTGCCATTGCGGCGCGCGGAGGATGGTTTCGATCTGGTCTTGCGTTGTCATGGCTGCGGGGAGATCACTTATTTTGATTCAAAGAGGAGAGCCGGTTGAGTGTAATGACGCGCGGGTCGCTGTAGGTTTCGTTAATGAGATTGTCAGGGTTGAGTGCCGGGCGGGTGATGCAGTCGTCCCAGACGAGAAACCAGAGCCACGGCGCGCGCTCGTCGATAACGGGCAGATAGTCGCATTCGCCGAGGGTGAGAAGCTTGCGGCCTTTGTAAAGTTCACGAAGCCGGTCGAAGGCGGCGGCGAGATCGCCGCGCACAGGATCTTTGGCATAGAGATCGGCGGCGATGACGTCGACAACGTCATTGCCCGGATACCAATCGAGCGAGTCGGGGCGATCCATTGAGGTCCAGACCCAGATCAGATTGTTCAGTTTGTGCACGCGCGTGAAACGGTCGAACATGATCCGGTAGAGTTTTTTGGTGGTTTCGGGGCCGCGCGACCCCCACCAGAACCAGCCGCCCTGCGCCTCGTGCAGGGGACGCCAGAGAACGGGAACATGGGCATCGCGAAGGCGCTGGAGCTGTATGGCGATCAGGTCCAGGTCGCGGATGAAGGCGGCGTATTCGGGAGTTTTTTTGTCGAGGACGAGGTTCGGGTCAAACGTGGTTTTGTCGGTGGAAAAGCTGCTCCAGACGGGATCGGCTCCGCCGAGCGGTGAGAACCAGTGCCAGGAGAGGGTCACGATGCCGTGGCGGTTGAGCGACCAGTCGAGCGCGGCTTCGATGACCCCGTCCGGTTTTTCGGGAGCGTAGGAGCCGGAGTAGCGCAGCAGATCCATGCCGAGTATGGCGGGCTGGGCGCCCTGAGCGGCCTTGGCGATATGAGCGAGGCGGGACGGGTGCCACACATCGGACTCATGCTGCCCGGCGAGCGTCTGATGTCCGAAACTGCTGCGGAGCGTGCTGTAGAGTTGTTTCGCTTCCGGTGAGGCGTTGGGGTTGACCGGTTTCGGGGAGATGTGAAACGGGACGGGTGCCGGTGCGGGCGAAAGCTGGATCGAGTCGATGTCGACATAGCCCCAGTCGGTGCCGATGCGGATGGTGTTGTCGCCGGCCCGGAGGTGGATGCGGCCGTAGGGCCGGGTTTCGAAACCGGACGTGGCGGCAAGCCAGCAGGTGCCCTGGGCGCTGTCATTGACGGCGACGGGGGTGAATTTGCCGGAGTCGGCACGGTATGTGAGCGAAAGGAGCTGGTCGCCTTCGGCGGGGACATTGACGGTAATCGTCAGTGCGTCTCCGGGTTTTTTGAAACCGGTGACCCAGGCCCGTCCGGTTTTGGCGGAGTTTTCCCGCGCCAGCCGGGTGTTGCCGGTGAGTACGCCGGTCTCGGCCTCCTGAGTTTGAACGGCGGAGGCAATCTGGACGAGGCAGGTGAGGGCGAGGAGCAGGTTGGAGATTTTCATTATAAAGTTTCACTTTCCGGAAATATAGAGCCGCCTTCTTTTAACGTTTTCCGTAATAAATCGATCGGAACGTCTGATAGTGAGACGGACTTGTTCATGGCAATGCAGCAGGCAACTCCGGCGGCTTCGCCGGTCTGGTTGCAGTTCATCATGACGCGGATCGCCCCGTAGGCGGACGGGTCGGCGCCGATCAGGCGGCCGGCAACGAGAACATTCGAGGTCGATTCCGGGATCAGCGACCGGTAAGGGATCTGGTAGTAGGGGGTGCTGCCCGCCGATTCATCCCGCCAGCGGGACCAGACCGAAGGCTTTCCGGGCTCGGCATAGCGTTGCGTTCCGTCGAGATATTTCATGGTGATGCCAGCCTTGTTGCTGTGATGGATGTCGGCGCCGTAGGTGCCGTATCCGATGGCATCTGAAAAAGAAGTGCCTTCCAGAATGTCTTTTCCGCAGAGGGTATAGAGACACGTTGCGTGCCGGGTTTCGCGAATGCCGATATAGGCCGCCAGATTGGATAATGCGAGCTGTTCGCCGCCCGGCACCTGCCGGAGAATATCGCAAATCGCCCGCACCTGACGGCGGCACTTTATTTCAGCCTGTGTTAGAGAGTCGCCGTCTGAACAATCTGCATTGTGCGCTCTGGAGCCGGCAATCATGTAGGATTCAGGTCGGCCGATCACGTTGCTTCCCCAGACAAATCCCTGCTTGAGAGCGTTGGGGTGACGGGGATTAAAAATTTCTTTCGACAGATCAAACTCCGGGTTCTGGCGGAGGATCGCGTTGTAGTTGTCGAGGATTGCCACGGTTGTGGGAGGCTGCAGCTCGTCGTGTTTTATGCACGGCAGACCCATTCGGCTGATCAGGTCGCCGTCGCCGGAGGCATCAACAAAATACCCGGCTTCAATGGCGCGCCGGCCGGTCTTGTCTTCAATAATAATGGCAGACACCTGCCCGTTGCTGTGAACCGCATCGACAAACCGCGCGTGAAGAAACGGCCGGACTCCGGTTTCGACAATGAGTTCATCCAGATCTATTTTGAGTTCTTCCGGGTTGAAGACATAGGCGCGGTGCTGGCCGGCGTCGGGATCGAGTACCTGAACCGCATTGCGTTTCTTCAGTTTTTCAATGATCTCGAGGGACAATCCGGCGACAATCTGCTGTTTGCGTGCCATGTCGAAGGCTGAATGCCAGAGGGTTACAAGTCCGGCCGTCGCGACACCGCCGAAGAACCCGTTGTTTTCGATGATGGCAACCTTTGCCCCCAGGCGTGCTGCGCGCACCGCCGCGAAGACACCGGTGCAGCTTCCTCCGATTACGCAAAGATCGACCGTACAGGCGATCGGGGTGTTCCGTCCTTTTTCTTCAATTGTGCCCATTTTCTCTCTCCGTATCCTGCGTTAGTTAACGAACGTCACAACTGTAACGGGCTCGCCCTCGAAAGGCGAAGAGTTTGTTAATCAAAGCCGACGAAGCGGCCCGGTTGGATGCCGGATTCCACCACGAAGTTATCGAACCAGGCGTAGATCGTAGTCGGGTTGCCCGCCTTGTCGACAGGCGACCATTCCGGTTGGTTTCCGCCATGAAAGGTGCTGAAGAGAAACTGCTGTATCAGGGTCTCGTCTGTATCTGTGTCACGGAACTCAATATTCTCTGTTTTGACGACCTCCTGATTATCAATCAGGATGCGTGACCAGCCGTTCGATTCACCTGAGTCATTCAGGCTGACCTGAAGTGTGACATGGCTCCATTGTCCTGCCGTGAATACGGGGTTCTTCGTGGTGTTTCCGATGCCCCATTTTTTCGTTGGGTCCTGATCGTAGAGATAGGTGGAACAGCGGCCGTCCTTCTTAAACATAATCCGGGCGCTCCAACCGTCGGGTTCTCGTTGTTCGCCCCCCGTAATCGGGAGTTTGGGACCTAGTCCGTGGAGCTTTCCGCCGAGTACCCATTGAAAGTCATTGTCGAATTTTACATCAAACGAGAGGGTGGCATGAAGTGCCCGGCCTTCGAGAGGAAAATGCACAACGACGCGTTCGGAGCCGCGCGCATACCCGACATAGGCAACACGGATGGCATTCGATCCCCCGACGCCCTCACCTTTGGCCGGACTGATATGAGGATGCGTCAGGAGGCGCTTCGCTAACGGGGACGACTGACCGGCCGAATCGAAGTCTTCCTTCAGCATTACGCGTTTCTCTTCTCCTTCGCCCGCGATCAGTTGCCCGCCCAGACCGAGCATTATACAGACGGATAGGGCAATTTTATTCATAGAGGCCTTCCTGCTTATACATTTCGTGCTAACCGGCAGATGTTGCGAGACTGTAATCGGCTTACCCGCGGAAGGTGAAGCGGTTATTGCTCAAATCTCGCTGTTCACTTGCGGAAAACCGTTGTGTTGTTCATGATGGCGCCCTGATTTTCAAGGAGGGTTTGATGGAAACACTGAAGACGATTATGACGCGCCGGAGCATCCGGAAGTTCGAGAATGCTCCGGTTACGGAAGCACAGATTAAAACGCTGCTCGAAGCGGCGATGAACGCGCCGAGTGCGGGCGATGGCCGGCCGTGGCATTTTGTAGTGACGACGGATCGCGCCAAACTTGACGCGCTGGCCGACAGCGTGGATGAAGGCAATGCGATGTTTAAGCAGGCGCAGGCAGCGATCCTGATCTGTCTGGATGAATCGCTGGAAGGTTTTAAAGGCTTCGGTCAGCAGGACTGTTCCTGCGCTGCGCAGAATCTCCAGCTGGCCGCCCATAACATGGAGCTTGGTACAGTCTGGATTGCGATCATCAATGTGCCGCCGCGTACGGCGGGCTGCCGCAAGGTGCTCGGCGTGCCGGACAATCTCGTTCCGTTCGCGCTGTTTCCGCTCGGCGTGCCGGGCGAAACCCTTGAGGCAGAATATCGCTACGACGAATCACGCATTCGCCGGGTGTAAAAGGCGTTTCAATAAGCTGCCGGTTGACTCAATAAATCGGTTGCCGTATGGTTTCGCGCTTTGGAGAGAATAATGAGTGCGCAGAAAACCTATAATATTCGCTGTCCGCAGTGCGGGCATCAGCAAAAAGTTGAGTTGTATGACTCGATCAATGTGACCCAGCAGCCGGAACTGAAAACAGCGCTGTTTGAAAACCGGTTAAACTGCGTTCTGTGCGGATCGTGCGAATCCGCATTCCGCATCGACAAGCCGTTGCTCTATCACGATCCGGGACGCAACATTCTGATTCACTGGATGCCTGACACCGCCGTTTCGCGCGAAGAAATTCTCGACGAGTTCGACAAAAGCATGGAGGAACTGCGCGCGGTGCTGCCGGAGGACGTTGAGCCGCCGCGCGTGCGGCTTGTTTTCACCCGTACCGAGCTGGTCGAGCTGATTTTCGTTATCGAGGCGGGCATGGAAGAACGGGTGGTGGAATACATCAAATACACCATTCATATGCAGAATCAGGGACGTGTCCCCCCGAAGACCAAGCAGCTTTTGCTGAATGTGCAGGATTCAACTGCGGACGAACTGCTCTTTGCTGTGCAGAACGCGGAAACATTCGAGCTGGAAGAGGTTTTGCGTTATCCGCGCACGGCGTACCGCAGTATGCGTGAAATGTATCGCAAGGATCCGGACGAACTCTCAGAGCTCTTTCCCGGACCTTACATCAGCGCGCGCAGCGCGCTGATGGCTGAGAATCCTGTTGACGAGGAATAGTTTATTTTGGCTGAACCGCTTCGTTGAGCTCTTTCAGTGAGGATTCGGCCAGGCTGGCCCACAGGGTGCCGCCGTTCTCAGCCAGAAAATCTTCGAGCACAATGCGCGCTTCGTCGGTCTGTCCGGCCTGCTGATTGCATCGGGCAATGCTCAAAACAGCCAGTGGGTGCAAATAGCTGGTACTGTTTTTATCTGCAAATTCGGCGAACTGTGACGCTGCGCCGGTAAAATCGCCATCGGCCTCCGTGCAATAAGCCAGACCCATTTCGGCGACCGGGCGCATTTCGTGATGCTTGTATTCTTTCAGGAAGCGCTCGTACTGCGCCCGGGCCTGTGCGGTTTCGCCGTCGTTGAACAGCGTTTTCGCCAGATCAAGCAACGCGACCGGCGCGGTCGGCGTTGAGCTGTATGTGTTTACAATCTCTTCTAGCTGTTGCGGAGTCTGGGCTCTCATCAGCATCTGTTCGGCGGCGGTCATCTGTTCGGCCTTGTGGTTCATGTACAATCTGGAACCGAGCACTGTCAATATCGCGGCAAGAACGCCCGTTCCGATCAGATTACCGTAACGCTTCAGGAACCCGAGAACCTCCTGAACTTCGTGGGCTTCCAGCGCCTGTTTTTTCAGCAAGGCATCATGTTTTGGGGCGTGTTCTTGATCCATCATAATCAAACTCCTGTTATAAAGGCGGCTACTCTTATCTTTTCGGACTCAGGATTCAAGCGCGTACAGGTTAAGAATGGCATTGGCTCGTTCTTCCGGATCGAGGAGGTCACCGTTAATCTGGTGGGCGATTGCATCGTACAGCGGTTTGCGTTTTTCAAGCAGAGCGCCGATTTGACCCTTTTTGTCGCCCGAGAGCAGGGGGCGGGTGGTGTCTTTTTCCAGTCGTTGGAAAATTGTTTCCGGCGATGCGGTCAGGCAGACGACCAGGCCGGTTTTTTCAAAATCAGCAATATTATCCGGATTCAGCACGATGCCGCCGCCGGTGGAAATAACCAGCCCTGTGCGTCCGGAGAGCTCTTGAACCAGTTTCCGTTCCAGAATGCGGAAGGCGGCCTCGCCGTCGGTTGCAAAAATCCCGGAGATGGGCCGTCCGGCGCGCTCCTCGATCATAGAATCCATGTCAACCAGCTCCATGCCGGTGCGTTCTGCTAGAACGCGCCCGGTCACCGTTTTGCCGGTTCCCATGAAGCCGATCAGAATAATATTCTGTTTTTTCATTGAGCTCCCGAAAAGAAAACGCCCCGAAACATCGGGGCGTTATACAAAAGCAGAGCCTTGAAAACCAGCTCTAGGCTTTAGTTTTCTGCAGCGCTGCACGGATGTCCTTGTTCGTCATCCGGCGAAGGACAGCGTCCACGATTCCGGCGGCGGACAGACGTTTTTTCTGCTGGGCGATACGGTAGCGCTTCGGGCCGGCCTTTTTAACAGGACGACGAAGCGGTTTCTTACGCATTGAACGGCGAATTCTCATTTTTCTTCTCCAAAGGCTTATCGTTTTAAAACGAGCGGTGTAAGCTACACAGGCCGATTGAGCGAAGCAACCTAAAAAAGGAGGTTTTCTGTGGGGCGTATAAAACTCGAAATGCCAGCTGTCTATTCTTTTAAAACCGAACTGACCGTTCGGATCACCGATATTAACTATGGCGGGCATCTTGGCAATGCGGATGTGCTGGCCCTGATGCACGAAGCCCGGGTCCGCTTTCTGAAATCATTCGGCTACAGCGAAATCGACGTCGAAGGCTTCGGAACCATCATGCTCGACTCCGTCGTCATCTATAAAGCACAGGCGTTTGCGGGTGATATTCTGCAGATCGAGGTCGCTGCCGGGGATTTCAGCCGTCTCGGCTGCGATATTTTTTACCGCATCACCAAAAAAGAAGATGGCACAGAGGTCGTATTGGCCAAAACCGGCATCGCTGTTTTCGACTATACCAATCAGAAACGCATTTCTCCTCCCGAAGCCTTTGTCAAAAAACTCGGTGGATGACCGCATTTCCAATGGGCCGAAAAACGG
>JAQUXG010000267.1 GCA_028692515.1 Kiritimatiellales bacterium
TACCCTCGGCGTAACCGTTTACGACTTTAACGACCCCTTTTTCGGCGCACTGATTAAACAAATTCAAATTCAGGCCCACGAACACAACTATTCGCTGCTTCTGGCCGGCTTCCTTAACCGCATCCCCGACGAACAGGATCTGCAATCGCTCCACAAACACGCGCTCGACGGACTGATTGTGATCGGAACCGATCTAAATGCCGAGTGGCTGAACAACTTCCGGAACATGCCGGTCGCGCGCATCGGACACGGCGGTCCCGGCGAGCAGAGCGTTCGCGTCACGGTGGACGAAAATCAAACCGCCGGCCTGATTCTCGACCATCTAATCGCCACCGGACGGAAACGTCTGATGTATATTTCAGCCAACCTGCCCGCCCACCGCATTCGCCAGCAAGCCTTTGAGAAAGCCGCCTCGACCCGCAACATTGAACTGCTCACCGAACAGTTTTCCGGACGGGATGCTTTCGAGGCAGGCGGACAGCTTGTCAGCCTGCGGCGCGACGCCGATGCCCTGATCTGCGCAACCGATCAAGTTGCGATGGGTGCGCTCCATGCACTTCATGAAGCCGGCGTCTCCGTGCCGGAAGAAATGGCTGTCACCGGATTTGATGACATCCCGACTGCCGCGCAGTTTATTCCGCCTATCACCACCATCTGCCAGCCTCTGAAAGAGATGGTTCGGCAGGCCTTCGGGGCGGTTATCGACTCCGTCCCGCCGAAAACCGTCTATCTTTACGGAGAGCTTACCGTCCGCCAAACCGCATAAAACAGGCGGCATCGTAGATGCTGTGGTCATGTTTTGAGCTCAGCCGTTCGCGGCGTCTCCATACCCGTAATGATCGACGACGAAGTCGAGGTCTTTGTCGCCGCGACCCGAGAGGTTGACCAGAATCGTTCCGGATTTCATTTCTTTGGCTTTTTTCATCGCGAAGGCGACAGCGTGCGCGCTTTCGAGCGCCGGAATGATTCCTTCCGAACGGCAAAGCGTAAAGAACGCATCGAGGCAATCCTTATCGTCGGCCGTGGTGTACTGAACGCGTCCTTCATCTTTGAGGTGGCTGTGTTCGGGGCCGACGCCGGGATAGTCGAGTCCGCTGGCAATGGAGTAAACGGGCGAGGGTTCACCTTTGTCGTCCTGCAGCAGGTAGCACTTAAAGCCGTGGATGATGCCGGGCATGCCATAGGACATGGTGGCGGCGTGGTCGCCGGTTGCCGGGCCGCGGCCGAGCGGCTCAACGCCCCAGATTTCGCACGGGTCGTTTAAAAAGGCGGAGAAAATCCCCATGGCGTTACTGCCGCCGCCGACGCAGGCAGTAACCACGTTTGGAAGACCGCCGGTCATTTCATGAAACTGTTCACGCGATTCGATGCCGACAACGCGCTGGAAGTCGCGCACCATCATCGGGAACGGATGCGGGCCGACGACCGAGCCGATGCAATAAATCGAAGTTTCCGGATCTTGCAGGTACGACTGAAACGCGGAGTCGACGGCTTCTTTGAGCGTTTTGAGTCCGTGCGTAACCGGAACAACCGTCGCGCCGAGCAGTTTCATACGGATGACATTGGGGTGTTCTTTAGCGATGTCGACTTCGCCCATATGGATTTCGCATTCGAGGCCGAAATAGGCGGCGGCCGTGGCAAGCGCGACACCGTGCTGCCCCGCGCCGGTTTCCGCAATGAGCTTTTTCTTGCCCATATACTTGGCGAGAAGGCCTTCGCCCATGCAGTGGTTGATTTTATGTGCACCGGTGTGGTTGAGGTCTTCGCGTTTCAGATAAATCTGGGCACCACCGCATTTTTCGGAAAGGCGCGCGGCGTGGTAAACGGGCGTCGGACGGCCCTGATAGTGCTTGCGGATCGAGCGCAGCTCTTCGATGAAGCGGTGCGAGCGGCTGATTTTCAGATAAGCCTCATGAATTTCCTTCATCGGGCCGGTCAGTTGCGGGGGAATATAGGCACCGCCGTAATCGCCGAAATGACCTGCAGCATCGGGGGTGTCCTTCAAATAGTCGCGGTAGTCTTTTTTCATGAGCGCTCCTCTACTTATAGAAAGAAAGACTGCAGGGTAGGGCAAAACCTCGCACGAGGCAAGGCGGCAGGGCGGAAAGAGCGCGGCGGGCTTAAAGAAACGCTTGTGCCGCGCCCCGCGCCGCTGTTACAGTCCCGACCGTTGATTTTCAGAACAGAACGAAACCTATGGGAGTATGATTAAATGAATATTTTGCATGTATGCGCCAACCCGAAGCCGGTCGAGCAGTCCGTTTCCAAGCAGCTCGCCGCCCGCTTTTTCGGCAAACTGCTGGAACTCAACCCCGATGTGGAGCTGAACAACATCGATCTGTACCAAGATAAACCGCCTTACTACTCCAACGATCTCTTCCGCCGCATGTGGATGCCCGTCTTTGATCCGGTTTACGAACCGACCAAAGCCGAAGAAGCGACCATGAACTATGCCCAGAAGCAGATCGACGAACTCAAAAAAGCCGATGTGCTCGTGCTGACCATGCCGATGTGGAATTTTTCCGCCCCCGGCATCATGAAGGCCTGGATGGATCAGGTGCTGGCTCCCGGCTTCATGTTCGAATTGACCGATGAAGGCCCGAAGCCGTTGCACAACATCACCTCAATCGTTCTGCTGGTCTCCTCCGGCGGTATCTATAAAGAAGACGATCCGCGCGATGCGCTGACCCGCCAAGTACAGGCCGCCTTCGGCTTCATCGGCATCACCGATATCCGCATCGCGTGGGCCGACGGCCAGAACCCGCTCTTCTTCAGCGACGGCGCCGTCCGCCGCGACATGGCATTCGACGCCGCCGAAGAGCTGGCCGAAGAACTCGCGGAGGAAGCCGCAGAAGAATAGCGCTCGGTTGAGCGCGGAATG
>JAQUXG010000268.1 GCA_028692515.1 Kiritimatiellales bacterium
TTCTATGGATGTATAAATGCCTTGTCCTTTGCGGGTACTGATACAGCCATCCGAATCCATCAACCCCTGCAACAAGCGCAATCGCTGTGCTTTGCTCGCACGCAGATACTGAATGGGGATGACCTTATCGTGAAAGCTGTCTACCAACACAGCGTTCAGGTCATGGACATATGCGTGTAAACTGTCGCCCTCGTTTTTCCTAATATGACTAACCGTGTGATACGGCTGAATATTACGAAGAACTCCTGCAAAATCGCCGGTTTGTATGGTAATGCGGGGTACGCTCGCAGTGCCGTTTCCCAACCAGTACCCCATAAGATAAGGTTCTATCGGGAGTTCCGCATCCGCTGTTTCGATGGCATCGGCTATCGGTATGCGAAAATCAAGCGAGCATTCCCGGGATGGCGTAAGATAACGCTGATATAGCCAGTCGGTGTTGACCACGCCGCTTTTCTGCTTATTATTCGACCGCCATTCTCCATACCACTGATGATTCTCACCCGCCTCTAACACCTCACCGTCTTTGAATTTGATGCGATAGGCCTGTTCCTCATAATCAACTTCGCTTTTATGCGTGACCTTGCACGGCTTTCCGCGCTCGTCAAAAACAGTGTCTCCTACCTTAATATTCTCCATTGTTGTAAATCCTATCGGCGTTGGTATCGGTGTGTCGAGAGCTAATTCCTTTCCAGCCTTCTTCGGAATTTCAACATACGCCGTATTGAACTGCCGATAGCCATTGGGTTTCAGGATACCGAACAGATCACGGACAATCCTTTCCTGCCAATCGATCAGCTCGAATGGCTTTTCCGCCCACTTACCCTTCGTGTGGCACAGGGATTCAACGAACGCCACGGCGTAGTCAGCGGCGGCTTTGTCGTAATGGGAATCCGGCGCCATAAATCTGGTTGGTGTGTAGTTCTTAAGCTTGCGCATCGCCATTCCTCCTATCCCAGCCAAATGAGCAGCAAAAAAGCCGCCCCGTGGCGGCAAACCGTCTATATAAACGAGCCAGCCCTCGAAGGGCTGGCTCGGTACATTTACTCTCATATGATCGGGTGGAGTTCTTCTGTCGAATCCCTTACCTCACCGGCCCTCCGGTTTCATTTTCGACCTCTACGCTGCCGCCCAGCACATACACAGCGCAAGGTAACGCGATGCCGTTGCCCCAAAGCCTGTACTCTGCCGCGTCCGAGTACGGCTTCGCCAGCCAGCGGACGACCTGCGCTCTGGTTTTCGGCTTCCGCTCACCGGTGACACGTGAGTAGACCTCCCAGACCTCCTGCCAAAACGTGATCTGCTCCTCCGTTGGTTCGGTAATCGCGAGATCGGAACACCACCAGCGCGGGAAGCCCTGAAGAACCGCGCATTCAGTTGGCGTGAGTCTGCGAACGACAAACGGGACTTCCCGCGGCGTCTGTTCCGTCACGATCGGCGGGTCTTTGTAATCACGGTGCTGAAGCGTCGGCGCAACGTTTTCACCAATATCGGTGAAGCTGCCCGTGGTCATCGCATAAGCGACACCGTGACGGTCGATGGTATCAAGGGCAAAGCTTATATCCTGGCCAACTCCACTCCCCCGCGGCCCGTTTTTGTCGGCGCGTCCTATTATGGAGCTTTGGATGGCCACCACGGCAATTCCTCCCTGCGCACAGCTGGGGTTTCCGCCGCCCCGGTCGAGCGTTCGCGCCGTTTTCGCTTCGTAGAAGCCGCTGTGCGGATTGTCCGACTGCATGGAATGGCTCGCTTTCGAACATACTCCAAAGGCGACCGGCATCTGCGGTTCGGCGACCAGCGGCGTATTCATCCCGCCTGTGCCGCAGCGAGCTGTCAGGGTCTGTGTAGTTCCGTCTGGGCGAATCTTCACACGGTCATCGGTGGGGTGATTTTCTACTGACAAGGCTGGAGGAGCTGTGCGAATGGGCTCGTTTGCTTCCCTTTGATCGTTCAAACAAAGGACTCGCTCTGGCGTTCCAGCGCAATCCGCAGGATTTCCGGCAGTTCCTTCCCACGCGCGGAAGCCCTGCGTAAAATCCCGGCGCACGCCTTCGCGCTCAAATAATACGTCGCCGCCACGTTCGTTTCCAAAATCTGCGACAAGGTAGATTCTCTTGCGCCGTTGGGCGCAACCGAACCATTCCGCCGACAAAGTTCTGTACGCAACGCTCCATCCGTCTCCCACATAGCAGTCGGCGTACGGCCAGCAATGGCCGTCAGGCGCAGGCATCGTGGCTCCCGGAACCACAACGCCAATGATTTCTTCGAGGACGCGCTGGAAGTCACAGCCCTGGCTGGAGCTGAAGATGCCGAAAACGTTCTCCCAGCATATCCAGCGTGGATATTGCCCATTGGTTTTTTTCCTCATTTCCTTGATGATTCGGATAGCCTGAAAGAATAGAACTGACCCTTTTCCTTCAAGGCCAGCCCTCAGCCCCGCGCAGGAAAGCGAAGTGCATGGACTCCCGAATGTTATTACATCCACCGGCTCCAGCTCTGCTCCGGATACTGTTGAGATATCGCCGTAGTGCTTCACATCCGGCAGCCGTTTGGAGGTGACGAGGATAGCGAACGGTTCCACCTCACAGTTCCAGACAGGCTTTATACCGCACAGCATTCCAGCCAGCTCAAAACCGCCGGAGCCGGAGAACAGGCTGCCGAGGGTCAGCTGCTCAGGCATGGTAATGGTTTTACTCATCACCGCCACCGTCGGCTTCCGACACGCCCGGCACTTCCTCATATCGGTACGTAAGTCCGTCGCGGAGGAGCTTTACGCCGTCAGTCGTTCCAACCTGACTGATGAATCTTCGAATAATGACATCGCAGTACTTTTCATCCAACTCGGTGGTATAACACGAACGATCAGCCTGTTCACA
>JAQUXG010000269.1 GCA_028692515.1 Kiritimatiellales bacterium
TCACAAAGGCGAGCGGAAGCATGGCGAGCGCCGGCTTGGTGCCGATGCTGTGGTTGATTTCGGTGGCCGGGTCGAGCTCGACGCCGAAGAAATTTTTCATGTAGTCAGCGGCGGCCTGTTTAAATTCCGGAATACCGTTGTCGGAATAACCGCGATTGGACGGTTTATCGACTTCGATTTTGAGGGCTTCGCGAATGGGCGCCGGAGCCATCTGGTCGGGTTCGCCGACGCCGAAGTCGAGAATTTCGAGATCCGGGTGCATCGTGCGGGCTTTGGCTTTGGCCCGTTTGATTTTTTCAAATTTATAAATTTCGGTCGATTTTCCGTAATTTGTACCGCCGATACGTTCAGCAAAAAGTTTCTGTGCATTCATTATTTTTTCTCCGATTGATTCAGGATTTATATTTTAAAATTAGACCGGACGGCTGGCTCCAGAAGGAAAAGAACGTAATTGATTCCCAGCGGGTTTGTAAAGAAATCGATAAACCGAACGGCGGGCGGGAACGGCTTAAAAACTCTCCGTTTTTTTTTCGTTCGGCTTCAAAGGAATCTCCCGGGGAATCAACCGGTCGATCTGACGCTCAAATTCTTCGATTGAAAATTTTGACAGAGGAATGCTGACATCCGTGTTGTGTAAGATTCCGTTCTCAATCGAGACATTTTCGCGGAAAAAGCCGATCACCAGTTTTTCATTCTGCATATCCGCGCCAAGAAAAATTACGTCAACCACTTTTTCATGCGCCCGTTTGAACTCTTTTGAAAAGGCATATTGCATGTAGCGGGCATAGTCGCCATGGCGCGTAAACTCGTCATCGCTTTTGCAATGATGGTACCCGCGTGCAACAAGAACCTTTTTCATACTCAGCTGAAACCGCATGGTCGTATCCCTCTCTTCTGTTTCCAAAAGTGTTCAAACCGTACTGAATCCGGTGTGAATTTGCAAAGAGATACCACCGACGTCGTGCTGGCGCCACTCTGCCGAAGCTGCATTCATCACGGCAGATCAACGCCGTTGCGTTGCGGCACCATCTTCTGACGATAGTCGGCAACCCATGCGTTGAGCGCCGGACGCTGACTTGCACCAACCAGATCAAGCGCGGTCTGACCGGTCGCTGTTTTTGCATCCAGATTGGCATCGGCCTGCACCAGCAGTTTGAAAATATCCGCATCGCCGGATTGAGCGGCCATCATTAACGGGGTACGCCCCTGATTCCCGCGCAACTCAATATCGGCTTTGTGTTCCAACAGACGGGCGACCGTTTCAAGCCGATGACCCCGAACGGCATAGTGAAGCGGCGTCCATCCGTACCGATCCTGAATGTTGACATCCGCACCATGCTCCATAAGCAGCTTCGCAGCATCCGCGTGTTTCCAGATCACCGCAAAATGGAGCGCACAGGCTCCGGTGTCTGTGCGAATATTCAGATCAAACCCTCGCTCAATCAGAATGTTGAGCGTCGTTATACTTCCCGAACGAGCCGCACAGAAAAGATATCCTTCACGGGAACAGGATTCATCATCAATAACCGACCCCGCCTTAATCAGAAGATCGATCGCCGGACTTCCGGACTGTACCGCCAGACAAAGCGGCGTGGCCTTTTCGGTGTTGCGTAGCGCAAGGTCCGCTCCGGCGGCGAGCAATTGCTCCGTTACGCGAGCGTCGCTCTGCTGCGCGGCCAGATGCAGTGCCGTATTGCCCTGCGGCCCGCCCCGGCTGAGATCCACTCCGGCGGACAGCAGCAGATTGATCACTTCGTGCGAACCGCCTTGCACTGCGTACATAAGCGGCGTCAGTCCCGCCTGATCCGGCATATTGATATCAACGCCCGACGCTAACAGCCTCTTAACCTGTTTCACATTTCCGGCTGCCGCTGCGCTATAGAGCGTCGGCGCAGGACACGCATCCAGCCAGCACAATCCGGAAAAAATTGTTAATGCGATTATAAATAGTAACAGCCAGAATTTAACCTTCAAAAATACCCCCGGTGATTATTAACAGGGGCGAAGTTTACTTCTTTTCGAGAATTCCACACGTCGGGTTGTATCCCGAATTTTTTGTGGGTGAACTCATTACACGCGGTGTGAATGGAAATCAACCGTTGGGATTAAGCACCCATTGCACCGCCCGCTGCACCAGCTCAGCAGAGCTGTGCGTATCCAGTTTGGCTTTAATTCTGGCGCGATAAGTTTCGACTGTCTTGACACTCAGGCTCATTGCCTCGGCAATGTCCGCAGTCCCCATCCCTTTGCCAATCTGTTCAAAAACCGCCAGCTCCCGGTCACTGAGCCGGGTCACCGGGTCGCCGGTCTTATCCGAACTGCAAACGGTCTGCATGATCTTCTGCTTGACCGCCTCGCTGGCGTATACTCCGCCGTTGAGCACGCACCGGATCGCTTCGATCAGCCGTATAGGCTCAGCATCCTTGCCAACATAACCGGAGGCTCCGGCGCGCAGAACACGTTCCGCATAAAGCATTTCGTTCTGCATGGAAAGCACCAGCATTTTTGTATCCGAAAACTGTACAGAAATATCTTTAACCAAATCGAGGCCGGAGTCCGTTCCCAGAGACAGATCAACCAGAACCAGATGGGGTTGAGTATCGGAACAAAGCTTCAGAGCCTCTGCACGACTAACGGCTTCGCCGCAAACGGTTAGATCAGATTCGCGTCCTATAAAGTCGCGTAATCCCTGCCGGACAAAGGCATGGTCATCTACGATAAGTATCTTCCGCTTTGAGCCGCTAGAGCATTTTAATTTGAACCGTAGCCGCATGAGACAAACCAGCCCAAGGCATCTTCTTGGCTGACACACTCCAGCGCGGCGGCAATCGCCGCGAGTAACGTTTCCTGCGTTCTGGCTTTGATGGA
>JAQUXG010000270.1 GCA_028692515.1 Kiritimatiellales bacterium
CTTACGGGACCGAGATAAACTATGATGCAACGGTTTTTGTTTAAAGAAATTACAGCGGTTTTTCTTGCCGTTGCCATTGGAATGACCGGCAGCCCCTGCGTCAATTTCCCGTCGGTCAGAACAAAATCCGTCCAGACGCAGACACTTGCGCCTTTCAGTTCCGGCAATTCCGAGATTTCAAACGGGGCCTCCGGACAGGATAACGTCTTGATTGTCAATGACGATACGGATTACGATGGGACACCCTTGTTGCGTGGATTCAGAATGTTCTCCAAGCGAGGAAGAGTGATCCAGGCCGCTATTCTGGCGGTGTTATTCGCGTTTACCGGTCTTTTGTTTACCGCGTATTTCGGTAGCGCGGACAGCCGCCGGTCCGAACCTTCCCCCGATCCCGATAATAATAAAACGACAGTTCCTACCCCCTCTATTGTTACCGCCGGGGATATCTGGAATAAGACCAAATCAGAGCTTAATGCTTTGCGTTCCAAAGCTACGACTCAAACCTCCGGACTTGCCGCCGCCAATATACCGACCTGGTGGAAGATGGTTGATCCCGCTACCGGATATCTGCCTCATCCGGTCTGGGTCGGAGGAGAGATGTACGTTGACACTTATGCGACATCCGAGTCTGTCTCCTATCTTCTCATGACCGCTTACGACGGATATGTGATGAGCAATGGTTCCGGACAATATGCAACGCTCATCAAGAAGGCGCTTGATACCTTTGGCAAAACGATAAACAATTCCCGCAAGAACAATCTTCAGATGCCGTGGCTGGTGGACAACGGCACACAGGCGCCGGTTGACTCGACTTCCGCTTCCGACGGCGACGCGCTGGTGCTTTCGCTCCTTATGCAGATGCGCGACGCCGGTGTTTTCGACTCGTCTGACTTCAATGGCTGGACTCTCAAGATAAACGGCAAGAATTATTCCACAGACGAGCTTATCACGGTTCTGCACAAGGATTACGTGGACACCGAGGTCTATAACGCCAACAAGGACGGCAAGCCGCCTTTTTACGTCATCGGCGTGGGCGACGGATACAGCGATGCCTCATGGCCCCAGGCATCCGGCAAGGACGGGCGAAAACTTGTCATGGTAAACACTTCCTATAATATATGGGTTGACCCTGCCGGAAACGAGGCGCTTGAGCAGGCGCAGATAAACCAGCTTCGCGTCATTCTCGCTTCTCAGACCTGGAACCTCGACGGCAGCGACGGCACGCGTTCGGACGTGAGCATGGGCGCATTTCCCGGCTGGACCGACGTAAGCGGCACCGGAGCGAAGTTTTCCATGTCTTCGAAGATGACACAAAAAACCGTAACGGTTGACGGTCAGGAGTTCACGTTCTGGGTGCTCGACCAGGAGGACGGAGCCGGATTTGACTTGTCTCAGGAACGTCTGGAGTCCAAGGGTCTGGTTTCGTATCAGAATTTCGAGGGCCACAGAATGCTGGTTTTCGCCGTTGACGTTCAGCAGCGCGTTTTGGCAAAGCAGCTTAATTACGAAAAAACCGGCGACCCGGCTTATGTCCTGACCGACGCCGAACGCGAGGCTTACAGCCTTGCGGAAAAGATTATTCAAAACTACATGGCCTTTCAGCATATCGTCCTGCTCACTCAGGGCGAGGGTGCGATTGCAAATGACGCTTACTATATCACGGACAATGACTACGGCGACCTTGGCGATGATGTTGATGTCTCGACCTCGGTTCCCGGCCAGAAACACGCCTATGCCTCGGACACGAAAGGCGGAGTCGTCGCCGCGCATCTTATGGCGGCCATGGCTTGCGGCGATATAGAACTCATTGTCCTGTATACGCAGCAGTATGTGGATGCAATCGGTTTTGTGGACGAGGCTTTCGATAACGCCGAAAGCGCCTTCGGTTCCGCCGCCAGTCCGCTTCATGTCTACGGCAAGGACGGAACCCTGATTATCTACAGCTTCGGCAATCCTTATTTTGAAGGCGCGTTCATCACCCATCTGCTCGCTTCCTATCCGGACGCGGTAATGCCGAGAGCCGCCGTTCTCGATGACCCTCAGGCCAGAGAAGAGGAGGCCAAAGCTATCCACATAGTCATTTTCGATAATGATGAGGGCTCGAATGCCGCCGCCGCTGCTAATGTTGTTGTGTTTGAGACAACGCCTTCGCAGGGCTATGAATTCGGTTACGTTGATTTCGGCCAGGGAGCGAAGCTCGACTCGAACAGCAACGTCGATTTCACTTCCGCATGGCAGTCCGTGTTCGTCAAACTAGACCAGCTTCCGGGCTTTGACGCCAATGCCAAAATAAAGAGCATTGAGGTCACTTTAAGCGACCCTAATGGAAATCCGATAAAAGACACTTTCTTTTTGCGCGTTCAGGACGGCCAGTGGGCCTCGGCCGGGATTAGTGAAGGGCAGTTTGCAAACGGCAAGGCCGTCATTTCCTTTGACGGGGACGGAAAAACGCTCGCCGAAATCGGCGGCACTTTCCTCAACATCCTCGCTTCCGGCACTACGCAGGATGTGAATATAACAATCACGGTTACGACTCAAAGCGCGCCGCAACAGTCCGCCGCAGTCGCAGACGGCAAGGGCAGCGGGGCTCTGAGAAAAGTGGTTCAGAGTACCATTCTTTTTGGTCCGGTCGGCGCCGTTGGCCGGGTGTTTCCGCGCGGGAAAAACGTGCTTGAGATGGATGCCGGGACGCTGGCGCGTTATGTCGCCGGAACCGAATATTTCCTCAGCGGTCAAGGCTCGACGCTGGAAGGCGACGAACTGCAGAATGAAATCGACCGTATCGTGGCTAGGATCAAGAGCCAGACTGAGGCCTGGGCCTGGTCAAAGATTGACGGCGACGCAAGGGCGGGAGAAC
>JAQUXG010000017.1 GCA_028692515.1 Kiritimatiellales bacterium
AAATCAAACCTGTTCCCGAGAACACTCCGGCAGAGGAAACGCCTGTAATGCCGGATCAACCGCGTTTTGCCGAAGAACCCTCATTCCGGATTAAAGATCAGTTCAACGATCTCAATACCATTTCGCCAACGCTTTCCCGTGAAGCCGCCCGCCCATCCAAAGCACAGATGCCCGGCGCCGGCCTGTCGGAAAGCGCCCGCCCGGGACGTACCATTCGCAAAGAAGCCTCGTTTCAGGATTTCTTCCGCAATCTGGACATCATCAAGATCGCGCGCGGAATTTACCGGAAGTTCTGGATCGTCCTGCTCGCTGCGTTCGGGATAATGCTGCTGTTCATTCCCATTGCGCGCAGTCTGCAAGGCGGCGTCAGTTGGTCTGCGGAATCCGTCATCATCTACACCAAGCCGACACAGAAGCAGATCGACGTGCAGGGTTCATCCTTTCTCCTGCGGCCGCTCACGCAGGACACTCTGGTGGATATGTTTCTCTCACCGGTAAATATCAAGTCGCTGGAAGAGGCAACCGGATTCAAACCACTGATTAAAAACGTCTCATTCGATTCGCAGAGCAAATCGGATATCGTCACGCTGCGTGTCAGCGCCATGCCGGATGAAAAGTCGGCCATCGACGGCGTTAACAAGCTGGCAGCTATTATTCTCACAAAAAATGACGGCTATTACCGGCAGCTGGCCGAAACGGCCTACGAGCAATACAAAACCCAGCGCGAAATCACCGAGAAAACATTCAATGAGGCCGTCAAAGCGGTTGAAGAGTTCCAGCTTAAAAACCAGCTTCTCGAACTCAACACGCAGTATCAAAACTACTTCTCCTCCGTTAACGCGGCCACAGAGCGCCTGAGCATTGCCAAGGTGGCCCATGAAGGTCTGGTCGTCCGTATCGCAAACTATGAAAAAATGATCGCCGAGCTTCCGGAAGAGGTGCTCAACGAGGCTCAGGAAGATAATCCATTGAAAGGCCGCATCTCCAATGCCGAAGCCGCTCTGCTACAGGCGCGCATTCAGTACGCCGCCGACAATCCGAAAATTCTCCGGCAGGAGCGCGAGTTGGAAGAGCTGCGCAAGCTGCTGCAAAGCGGAACCTTTGACGAAACCCGTGAACGCACCTATGTGAAGAATCCTCTCAAAGGTCAGCTCGAAGGCGAACTGCTGAAGCTACGCTCAGAAGAAAATGTCGCCGTGCAGCAGGTTGAGTCACTGAAAAAGGACCTCGAAAAACTCCAGACCCGCTTTCAGGATCTGCCGCGACTGGAAAAAGAATACGCCGCACTGCTGCAAAAACGTGCTGAGTCCGATGCCGCACTCAAAACACTGAGAGCCAGCGAAGAATCAGCCCGCCTCACCATGAATTCCAACCTGTCGGATTTCAAACTCATCAGCATCGCCTCCACCGCCGAATCCACCGCCGCCTCGCTGATCGGAAAAGTTATCCCGATTGCCGGCTTTATTCTTGGATTTTTCGGCGGGCTGATTGTGGTGCTTCTCATCGAACTGCTCGATGCCAAGATCCGCACTCAGCAGCAGCTCGAAACCGCTTACGACGCCCCCTGCCTCGCATCCATTATCGAAATTCCGCATCTGGAAGCGTACGACACCTATCAGCTACTGCTACCTTCTCTGCGCGAGATCTCCGAGCGCCTGAACATTGTCCTGCAGGGCCATCGTGCCAAGGTTCTTGGATTCTTCAGCTCACTCGACAACGAAGGCAAAAGCATCCTCTCCTTCAATCTGGCGCGCTACTACAGCTCTCTGCACATCAACGTGCTGTTTGTTGGATTCGATGCACTGCCCAATCCCTGCCTGCCGGCCCCCGGCGATACCAGCTGGCCGCAAAAAGGGATTGAAGACTATCTGCGCGGAGAAGTTGAACTATCCGACATGCTGACAACCGTAAACGGCGTCGATGTGATCCGCGCTCAGAAAAGCCCTGCTGATCTGCTCGATCTGGCCAAAGGCTCGTCTATGCCCCGGTTGTGGGATCTGCTCCGGCAAAACTATGACCTCATCATCACGGAAGCGCCTGCGGTTCTCGACAATCCGCTTTCCGGCACCATCGCCGGCTTCCAGGACGAGATCATCTACATGCTCGCTTCGTCGATCAGCGACCGCCGCCTCGTCGATGCCGGACTTCAATTCCTCGAAGATCGCGGCCTCGCTCCGTGCGCGCTGATCTTCAACCGCGTCAACCCCTACTACCTCGAAGATGTCCGCCAGCAGCGCATCATCCGCAATCTGACGGAACCGCACAATCCGCTCGACGACCTGGTCTCCTTCTTCAAGCGGTTTACCGCGCCGACGGCCGTCGAAGTCGCAGACGAACAGTCCGCTGATGAAACCGCCGCCGAACTGCCGCAAGATGAAGATCTGCCTGAATTTATCGGTGACGAAGCAGACGACTCTCCGGTTTCTCAAAATGAAGAGGAGCTTGAAAAACCGGAAGGTATAAAGACAAAAGAAGAATCAGAGGATCTCTCCTTCAAAGACTGGCTCGGCGAGCCGGGAAACCCGTTCAAAGGAACTCCGGGCAAGGAATCAGAGGATGATGAAAAATAAATATTCCATTGCAGCGATTCTCCTTTTCGCGGCCGGACTGGCTCAGGCGGCGAATGATACCGCCGTCCACTCCAATCTGCTCAGCCAGATCACCGCGACCCAGAAACGCTCCAAGTTTCCGCCCGAATATTTCATTCCGCACACAACGGAAGACCGGCGTCTGCAAGTCGGTGATGAAGTGGAAATCAGCGTGTTCGGCCAGCGCGACACCATCGCGGAAAATGTACCGGTGGCGCCGGACGGTAAACTCTACTACCGCTTTCTACCCGGAATTCAGGCCGAAGGCCGGACTGCCGTAGATGTTGCCAATGAAATGGAATCCAAACTCGGCCGCCTGTTCAACAATCCGGAAGTCTCCGTCATCCCCACCCGGTTTATATCCAACCGCTTCGCCATCTTCGGCAAGGTTGAAAACGGCGGTGTTTATCCGCTGGATACCCCCACCACCATCCGGCAGGCCATCGCCAAGGCGCAAGGTATCGCACTTGGAAAATATCACGACAGCTGGATTCCAATTCATAATTACAAAGACAGCTGGCTTATTCGCAACGGAGAAAAAGTCCCCGTTAATTTTGAAGCCCTCATGACGAAAGACGACTTCTCCGAAGACATCTACGTCCGCCCCGGCGACGTAATCTATATTGCCTCCGCACTGGGCCGGGAGGTTTATCTCATGGGCGAAGTCAACCAGCAGCAATCTCAGCCCTTCACCGCCGGCCTGACCCTCACCCAGCTGATCTCCGGCCTGGATGCCGGTGCCGGCGGCTATAATCAGGAAACAGCTGACATCAAGCGGGTCGTTATTCTGCGTGACGCCAGAAATGATCCGAAGGTTTTCAAGGTGAATCTCGAAGCCATCATGAAAGGCAAAGAGCACAACGTCTTTCTGGAGCCGGGCGACATCGTATATGTTCCGGAAAAATCATTCCTCTTCACCCGAACGCTCGTCAAAGCCATGTTTCAGACCTTCGTCAACACATTCGCCGGTGAGTTCGCCAGCGATATTAACAAAAAATATCTGTTCCCCGGCGGCTACACGACACCCCAAATACCCGTACCATGAAAATGAAAATCATCATCCTTCTCCCTTTACTGCTGAGTGTGATTCTCTCGGCCGGTTGCACCTCTCTGCGTAACAAGCCGAAGCTTGAAAACAATAAAGAACTTCAGACGGCTGAAGTACTCGAACTGCCGAACGCCGGAGATCTCTCCCTCACGGAAATGGAAACCGGTGTGTGGGTTCAACTCAATCCCGAGGAACCCGCCGACGCCACCAGCCCGCTCGCCAAGCCGAAAGACGGCCCCTACCGCCTCGGCGTCGGCGATGTTCTTGAAATCACACTCTACGGAGAAGGCGATGCGGAAACCCGCCGGGTTCTGCCGATCGATCCCGCCGGCGACATCACCTATATGCTCCTCGGCACCATTCCCGCCGCCGGCCGAACTATTGACGAACTGACTGAAGACATGCGTGCACGCATTCGTGCCAAACTGAACTACGTCATTCTGAACGTCGGCCCGGTCACTCTGGGCAGCCAGACCTTCACGGTTCTCGGACAGCTTGTAAGACCGCAGGTCTATCCGCTTCAAGGCCGCACCCATCTGCTGGATGCCATCGCCATGGCGGGCGGCCCGAAAGTCGGCGTTATTCGTGACGTCAGCGCCGACATTCACGACTACGCCCACGCCACACTGGTACGCGACGGCGAAGTGCTTCCGGTTGACTTTGAACGCCTCGTCAATAAAGGCGACGCCTCGCAAAACGTCGAGATACTCGCTGGCGATATCATCATGATCCCCTCCGCTTTGGAGCGGAAAATTTACGCCCTTGGCGCGTTCAACAACCCGCAAGGGGTTCAGTTCGCCTCCTCGGAGACCACCCTCATGAACGTCGTCGTGCAGGCAGGCGGCATTAACAGGGACAACGGAGACGGCCACGTTCTCATCATCCGCGGAAATACGACCAATCCGAAAGTGATGCTCATGGACATGTCGCAATTCGATTCCAAAAAAGCCCGCGTCTTTAAGATTCTCGCCGGTCGTTCTCTGGATATCACCCTCCAGGCCGGAGATATTGTTTATGCGGTGCCGCGAAAATTCGGCTATCTGCGCGATGTCGTCAAGCAGGCCGTCAACACCTTCGGAACCCGCCTCTCCTCGGATGCCGCCAAAGATATCTGGCAGCAGCATATCGACCCGTTCAACTTCGGCACACAACGTCCGCAGTAAATTCAGCCGCAACGAAAAATATCCGATCTTCGGAAACTATTCCGCGATCAGATCGTAGTCTAACGACCCGGTGACCCGCACATCGAAGCGGTCGCCGGCAACCGCGTCAAACTCAGGCAGAAGAACCACCCCGTCTACTTCCGGCGCTTCAAACTGTGTCCGGCCGATTAAACCCTCTTCGCCAAGACCGTCGATCATCACTTCGATGATTTTTTCGACCTGCGCCGCGCAGCGCGCGGAGGAAACTTCGCGCTGAGCTTCCATCAGAAGCGCACGGCGGGTTTCTTTAATCTCCTGCGGCACACTGTC
This sequence comes from Kiritimatiellales bacterium, assembly GCA_028692515.1. Lineage (GTDB taxonomy): Bacteria > Verrucomicrobiota > Kiritimatiellia > Kiritimatiellales > Tichowtungiaceae > Tichowtungia. The sequence continues at coordinate 5,109 of JAQUXG010000017.1, forward strand.
CGCCATTTCTGCGGAACGGGTTCCCGGTTCGGCGGAATAGGTAAAAACGCCCGCGTGGGTAAAGCGGCCCTCTTTCACAAATGCCAGCAGTTCCTGAAAATCCTCTTCGGTTTCACCGGGATGGCCGGTGATAAACGCCGTGCGAATCGCACAGTCCGGCAGAACCTCCCGGATCAAATCGAGTTTTTCCAAGGTTTGGAACTTTGAAATCTGCCGACCCATCACGTTAAGCATCCGATCCGAAATATGCTGAAGCGGCATATCGATGTAATGACAGAAACGCGGATCGGAGGCCAGCACCTCAAGCATGTCGCGGGTCAGATGTTGAGGACAGGCGTACATCAGCCGGAACCAGACATCCTCGGGAATTTCGTCGCGCAGTTTTACCAGAAGTTCTGCCAGATGCAATTCGCCGTCCCACTCTTTGCCGTACGCCGTCGTGTCCTGCGCAATCAAATTGAGCTCCACCGCACCCGCTTCAATCAGCGCACGGGCTTCGTCCAGAATGTCGTCCATCGGTCGGCTGATCTGCCGTCCGCGGATTTTCGGGATTGAGCAGAACGTGCAGGGATTGGAACAACCCTCAGAAATTTTCAGATAGGCCGTATGCGGCGATCCCATCCGCAAACGCGGACGAATTAAAAACTCAGTGTAGCCTTCCGGTTCAGAAATCGCAGTGTTTTCGCCCAGCAACCCGGCACAGATTTCCGGCAGGCGGCTGTAATCGTGAAACGAAACGCGCGCGTCGGCGGCATCCAGAAAATTTTCCAGCTCCGGACTGTCGGACACCCGCTTAACCAGACAACCGAGTGCAACAACCGCTTTGGGCCCGCCGCCCTCTTTGAGTCCGCGCAATTCGTGCAAAACACCCGCCGCCTCTTCGCGCGCATCCTGAATAAAGCCGCAGGTATTGACAAGGCAGATATCCGCATCGGCGGGTTCTTCGGCAATCATCCAGCCGCTCTCCACAAAGCGTCCAAGGATGAGTTCGGAATCCACAGTGTTCTTGGCGCATCCGAGACTGATCAGGCTGACAACAGGAGATTTTTTCATCAATTAGCGTTTCCAGAAACTGGGCAAAAAGAGAATGAGAACCGTATAGAGTTCGAGGCGGCCGAGAAGCATACACAGTGTCAGGATAATCTGACCGGCAGCCGGGACAGCAGCATAGTTCTGCGTGGCTCCGACAGCGGACAATCCGGGACCGATGTTACCGAGCGTCGCAATGACCGACGTGGCGGCGGTTTCGAGGTCAGGCGTGAAAAAAGTCATCAGGAAAGAGGCCAGTGCGAAGACGATGACAAAGATGGTGAAGAAGGCCGCGATGTTGGCGACCACTTCGTCTTCGACCGGCTTGCGGCCCAGCTTGAGCTGCATGACCGCCTGCGGCCGCATGAACTGCCGGATCTCTTTGATCATCTTCTTCCACATGATAAAAATGCGAACCACCTTGATGCCGCCGCCTGTCGATCCGGCGCAGCCGCCGACAAACATCATCAGTACCAGCAGCATACGCGAAGCCTGCGGCCACACATTGAAGTCCGCAGTAACAAAACCGGTTGTGGTTAAAATCGAAGTTCCTTGGAAAAATGCGGCGCGCAGTGCACCGAGCACTCCGTCGTAAAGAGGAAGAATATCAACGGTCAGAAATAATCCGCAGATGAGCCAGAAAAAGAAATAGAAGCGGAACTCGGGATCTTTGAAGTAGCGTCCCGGCTGACCGGTCAGCGCGTAATAATGCAGGGAAAAGTTCACCCCGGAGGCAAACATAAAGAAGATAATAATACAGTCGATAATGCCGCTGTTATAAGCGCCGACACTCGCGGTGCGGGTTGAAAAGCCGCCGGTTGCCATCGTGGCAAAAGTGTGACAGAACGAGTCAAACCAGTTCATACCGCCGGCAAATTTCAAAAGCAGAATTTCAGCCAGCGTCAGCAGTGCGTAAACGCCCCACAGCAGCTTGGCCGTTGTGGTGATGCGCGGCGTCAGCCGGTCTTTGGACGGGCCGGGCATTTCAGCACGATAAAGCTGCATGCCGCCCACGCCTAGAAACGGCAGGATCGCCACGCAGAGCACTAATACACCCATCCCGCCGAACCAGTGGGTCAGCGCGCGCCAGAAAATGATCCCGCGCGGAATCATTTCCAATGTTTGGAAATTTCCTGCAGGCAGTACCGACGCACCGGTGGTCGTAAAGCCGGACATGGTTTCAAAAATGGCCGCGACCGGATGAGGAATCACACCGGAAAAAATGTAGGGTAGCGCCCCGAAAAATGCGGCAAACAGCCAGCCGAACGTCACCACGCCAAACCCGTCGCGCCGGGAAAGATTGATGTCGCCGCGCGTCAGAATCAGCATGACACCCGCAATACCCACCGTGATTGCCGAGGAAAGCAGCAGGCTGTATTGCGTGTAAGCCGGATCATCCCAGTAAAAAGAGAGAGCGGCACAAAAACCCATCGCCGCGCCGATCACCAGCGTGACAAAAGCTACTAAATGGAATACGACGCGTTTATTCATTATCTCAAAAACATGGACTGGATTTTTCTGACCGCGTCGGGATGGGCAAAAATTAAAAGCCGGTCGGCGGGCATCAGTGTCAAATCACCGGTAGCGGTGAGGACCTCATTTCCACGCAGCACCGTAGAAATGATTGATTCGCGCGGAAGCTTAATGTCGCAGATTTTTTTCCCGGCCATTTTGTTTTCTTTAGAAATCATCACGTCGAGCAGTTCGCCCGGAAGGTTATGCAGCAGCGAGGCCGCCTGCACCTTCTTGGAGCGCAGATAATGCAGAATCGCATGCGTCATCGAAATGTACGGACTCACCACACGGTTCACGAGATAGAGCTGCTCAATCACCGGAACATAGTCGGTGCGCGCAATCTGAGTAACCGTGAACGCAGCACCCTTCTTCTGAGCCATCAGACAGTTCATGATGTTGTTTTCATCATCACCGGTCAGTGCGACAAACGCGGTGTTGCCGGTCAATCCCGCCTCATCCAGCGTACTCTCGGCCAGTGCGTCGGCCCGCAAAACCAACGTGCGGTTCAGCGATGCCGAACAGCGCCGGGAACGCTCATCGTCCTTCTCGAGCAGAACACAATCCATCTCGCCTTCGACCTGCCGGGCCAGCATCAACCCCAAATCGCCGCCGCCGGCAATAATCACTTTATCGAACGGTTTCAAATCGGGACAAACCCACTCAAAGAAAGCGGCCACATCCGCAGACTGCCCAACCAGATAGACCAGATCGCCTTTTTCGAAAACGGTGTCACCGTGCGGAACCACCAGCTTGTTGTTGCGACGAATGGCAATAATCCGGACGCTCTGAATCAGATCCAGCCGGACGCATTCGGCCGGAGTGCGGTCCAGCAGCGGACTGACCGCGCTGACATCAAACCCCGCAACCATCACCTTGCCTTCAAACAAATTAAACGCCTCCAGCGCACCGGGCAGTTTGAGCATATTGAAAATTTCGCGGGCGCACTCCTGCTTCTGGTTGATCACCAGATCAATGCCCATACGGGTCAGGTCATAGGGATCACCGTCGTGGATATATTCAGGACTGGAAACCCGGGCCACCTTGCGCGGAACACCGGCGGAATGCGCATACAAGCAGGCGAGAATATTCACTTCATCGCTATTCGTCACGGCGATCACCAGCTGACACTTATCCACCTGCGCCTCATCCAGAATACGCGGGCTCGACCCCGGACCGCAGATCGTCAGAATATCCAGCTTCGCCTCGGCATCAGCAAGCACCTGCGCGTCGGTATCCACCATCACCACGCTGTGCTTCTCTTCGCAAAGCCGCATTGCCAGCTGTTGTCCGGCATTCCCTGCCCCGATAATTAAAATCCTCATAGGGCGGTGGTTATGCCGGATAAACGCCCGACATTCAACCAAAAAGCCTGTCCTGACCGGGACGGTTACGTCGGGAAAAAATCGCCCAGTGTAGAGCCCTTTGCCGGCTTCTGCCGTTTGACCGGTGCTGAAGGGGTTTCGCAGCGCAGAAGGAACTCGCGGCAGGAAATCACTGAAGCACCGAAAACGGAAACCAGCCGCTGCTCGATCCAGTCTGACGTCACCACCAGAATCCGTTCCGGTTTCGGCGCATCGTGTACCATCTGCTCAATCACTCCGTCCGCCGTACGATTCGCCGGTGAAAATAAAACTTCCAGATTCGGCGCATTCAGTGCCTCATCGCGGCCGCCCTCGCGTCCGTCAAAAACCACCGTGATTTTCGAGGCCATCCCCGACGCAGCCTGCTCAATACGACGCACCAGCCGCTGACGCGCTGTCGGCAGGTCGTCGCGCCGTCCGTTAAGCGCCGCGTCCTGGTGCATCAGGTTATAGCCGTCAATAATGAGCTGGTCGTAGTCCATAACCTCAGCGGGGTCAGGCCTTGACTTTTGCTATTTAGCAAAAGTCAAGGCCTGACCCCTATGCGCTTTCTATTTGTTTTTTTAAAGTATTGAACCGTTGAAGAAAATCGGGACTTTCGGTCATTTTTTGACGAGCGGCTTTCATGTAGCGACTCGCAGCAGACCCATCAACATGATTGAGTACTCGTTGCGCCAATTCTCTTTGAGATAACCCGGTACATTGTTTCAAAAGAGTGAGTGCCATACCCTTCGCTCCGTCATCGACACCGACTAACGCCCGGCTGCCACCAGCACAATCCAATTCGTCCGCAATGATGGCCATCGCTTTTTCCAACGGAACCCCGATCTCAATACGTCGCATCGACGCATCAATCGTGCCCTTTGTTTTTTCTTCATAGCGCAACTCCATCTCGCGTTGAAAATCAGGCCCGCCGATTGCTTTGCTCGACTGATTCAACAGCTCGCGAAACTCATCATCATTTTCCGCAATGCCGCTTTCTACATACTGCTGATACCTGCCTGCGCCCGCCCCGAAAAAATCAGTCACCTGCATATCCAGTGAATCATAATTTACCCAGAACGACTTTGAGCTAAGGCCTGCATACGCAGGAAAAGAGCTCCACACAAAAGAACGGAGATACCGCACTTTTTCTTCTAACGACCATTTTGAAGCCATAACCGTCTTTACCGGGTTCAAATGAACATACCGGGAAAGGTTCAGAAGATATTTGTCACCCTCAACCGGTTTTGCCTTATATCGACCTGAAAACAAATGTCCCACACGTTCGTGGATAGTATTGAAATACATTGTATAGCTACTGTTAAACTGCTGCATAAATGCACTTAAATTGGCTCGTGGAGTACACAGTACAAAATGGAAATGATTATCCATCAAGACATAAGCATATAACCGGATGTGATGTAACCCGACCGAATCTTTCAGTTTCTCAAGAAACACCTGTCGGTCATGATCGCTCTCGAAAATTCGGCCGCGTTCCATCCCGCGGGCAGTCACATGGTAGACTGCGCCTTCATACTCAACCCGTATTGATCTAGCCATACACGGAACTTAACCAACACGATTCTCACTGTCAACCACGAAGGGGTCAGGCCTTGACTTTTGCTATTTAGCAAAAGTCAAGGCCTGACCCCTAATGCGTTAAGTGATTCTGGCTTTTAACAGGCAGGTATGCACGGTAGATTCCGCTCATGAGTAAACTTCAAGGAACCGTGGCCCACGTCATGCGCCGGTTTGTCCCCGATAAATGGGGCGGCACCGAGACCGTCGTCTTCAATCTCGCCCGCGAGCTTGAAAAGAACGGCATCGACAGCCCAATCTTCTGTACCGATATGTTTGCCAGAACCGGTGAAGAAAAGATCGACGGCGTCACCGTCCGGCATTTCCGCTACTGTTTTCCATGGTTTGGCCTGAGTGCAGAAGCGAAAAGCGCGCTGCGCCTCAAAGGCGGAAGTCCGCTCTCCCTGCCTCTGTTCTTCGCACTGCTGCGGCAGAAAAACCTGATGCTGATTCATACACACGTCGGCCGGCGGCTCGGCGGCATCGCCCGCACCGTTGCGCGCATCCGCAAAATCCCCTATGTCATCCACGTTCACGGCGGACGCCACACCGTTCCGCAAGAACAATACGACTCCATGACCGCTCCGGTTAAAGGAAAGTTTGAGTGGGGAAAAATCTTCGGCCTTCTCTTCGGTTCACGCCGCGTCTTCGATGATGCTGCCGCCATTCTCTGTGTCGGGCAGAGCGAAGCGGAAGAAATGAGACAGCGCGGACAGAAAAATGTCCACTATCTGCCCAACGGTGTGCATGTGGAGCGGTTTGCGGCCGCGATGCCGCAGGCGTTTCGTAACGCATACGGTCTGGAAGATCAAAAATTTATTCTCTGCCTCTCGCGCATCGACTTTCAGAAAAATCAGCTTCTGCTCGTCAAAGCCTTCGCGAAATTCCGCGAGAACCATCCGGACTGGAAACTCGTCTTCATCGGCTCCGTCTCCGTTGAAGAATACTACCGGCAAATCCTCGACGAAATTGCCCGGTTGAATTTGCAGGATTCCGTGCTGATCATCCCTGGACTCAAACCGGACGACCCGCTCCTGCCGTCGGCCTACAAAGCTGCGGAAATGTTCGTTCTGCCGACGGCGAATGAACCGTTCGGTATCGTCATTCTCGAAGCGTGGGCGGCGGGCACACCCGTCATCGCCACGCGCGTCGGCGGCATCCCCGGATTCACGACCGACGGCGAAAACATCCTGCTCACCGAAGACAACAACGAAATAATGATGGCCGAAAAAATGGAACAGCTGGCCGGTTCACCGGAACTCCAGCATAAACTCCGGAGTAACGGCTCCGCCGAAGTCTCCGCGCATTATGACTGGCCGGCAATCGCTGCGCGCGTTGTCAAAATCTATGAGGAGGTTTTGAAATGACCAAACTTTTTATCTGGATCGGCATAACCGTTGGCGGATGGCTCGGCTGGTGGCTCGGCTCAAAACTCGGCTTTGAGTTTTTCGGTGAGTTTATGGTCAGCAGCCTCGGCAGCATCGCCGGTGTTTTCATCGGCTGGAAGATCGCTAACGAGTATTTCTGAGATTTTTCCAATGCTTGGAAAAATCTGAATAAACCGGCCTCGCCGGTTCCAATGCCTGGAAGAACCGTTACGCCATCAGCGAACGAAGGACGTAATTCAGCACGCCGCCGTTTTTGAGGTATTCGATTTCGAGCGGCGCATCGACGCGCGCTTTGACTTCGAACTTTTTGTCGCCAGCCGTGACGGTCAGAATCTTACCTGGAACAAACCATTCAGCAATACCGGTGATGGTGAAAGTTTCCTTACCGGTCAGCCCGAGGCTTTCGGTCGTGTCGCCATTGATGAATTCGCACGGGATGATTCCCATGCCGACGAGGTTGGAGCGGTGAATTCGCTCAAAGCTTTCGGCGATGACGGCTTTTACGCCGAGCAGCTTGGTGCCTTTGGCGGCCCAGTCGCGCGAGGAGCCCGCGCCGTACATTTTTCCCGCCAGCACAACGAGCGGTGTATCGGTTTCGGCATACTTCATCGCGGCGTCGTAGATGAACATTTCTTCACCGGTCGGCAGATAGATTGTCCGTCCGCCTTCGGTTTCGACCATTTTATTTTTGATGCGGATGTTGGCGAAGGTGCCGCGCATCATCACTTCGTGGTTGCCGCGGCGCGAGCCGTAGGAGTTGAAGTCGCGCTCGGCGACTCCGTGCGCACGCAGGTAGTCTGCGGCCGGGCTCTTTTTGGAAATGTTGCCCGCCGGTGAAATATGGTCGGTCGTGATGAAGTCGCCGAATGAACCCAGTACACTGGCGTTTGCGATGTCGGCGAGCGGCGCGGGCGGCTGTTCGCAGCCTTCAAAGAAGGTGGGTTCACGAATATAGGTTGAGTCGCCGTCCCACTGAAACACCTGACTGGTTACGGTTTCGAGCGCGTTCCACTCGGGGCTGATGGCGGCGGTGTCACCGTAAACTTCGGTGTAAAACGCCGAGTCGGCGGCCAGCTCAATCGCGGCCAGCAGCTCGGCGGTGGTCGGCCAGATGTCTTTGAG
>JAQUXG010000271.1 GCA_028692515.1 Kiritimatiellales bacterium
CAAAGACAAACGGCGGTCGAACACGCAATCTGCCAGAACACGCGCCTGAGAAATGGGAGAGGTTCAAAGCGTATAACGCCCGTGACGTGGAGGCCGAGATGGCGGTTTCGGACAGACTGGCAAAGTTCCCCGTACCGGAGGATGAGTGGCAAAATTACATCCTTGATCAGGAAATCAATGACCGCGGCATCCTGCTGGACATGGAACTGGTACGACAGGCGGTCGGGTGTGATGAACGGTCAAGGGATGAGCTGACTAAGGCTATGCGGGAACTAACCGATCTTGAAAATCCCAATTCAGTTGCTCAAATGAAATCGTGGTTGGGTGAAAACGGGCTGGAGACCGACACACTGGGTAAAGCGGCGGTGAAGGAACTGCTCAAGACCGCGCCGGACAATCTCGGACGGGTGCTGGAACTGCGGCAAGACCTAGCGAAGTCCAGCGTGAAGAAATACACGGCGATGGAAAACGCGGTCGGAAAAGACGGCAGAGCCAGAGGTCTCATTCAATTCTACGGCGCAAACCGCACAGGCAGATTCTCAGGAAGGTTGATTCAGGTTCAAAATCTGCCCCAAAACCATCTTCCGGATTTGGCGCAGGCACGTCAGCTTGTGAAATACGGGAATTTTGACGCGCTGGAAGCGCTGTATGAATCCGTACCCGTTGTACTATCCGAACTCATACGCACCGCCTTTATACCCAATTCCGGTTTTAAATTCATAGTGGCGGACTTCAGCGCGATTGAAGCGAGGGTCATCGCCTGGCTTGCCGGGGAAACATGGCGAAACGAGGTGTTCGCAACACACGGCAAGATATATGAAGCGTCGGCAAGCCAGATGTTCCGTGTCCCCATTGAGGAAGTCACAAAAGGAAGCCCGCTTAGACAGAAGGGGAAGATCGCGGAACTGGCCCTTGGTTACGGCGGTTCAGTCGGAGCGCTTAAAGCGATGGGCGCTCTGGAAATGGGATTATCCGAGATGGAACTTCGTCCTTTGGTAAACGCGTGGCGGCTGGCGAACCCGAATATCGTGAGGCTTTGGTGGGACGTTGACAAGGCTGCGATGACGGCAGTACGTAACAGAACCACCGAGCAAACCCATGGTATACACTTTGAGTACCGCGGCGGCATGCTGTTTATTACGCTGCCATCCGGCAGGCGGCTATCATATGTCAAACCCAAGATCGGGCTGAACCGTTTTGACAGCGAATCGGTGACATATGAAGGCGTGGGGGCGACGAAGAAATGGGAACGTATCGAGAGCTACGGCCCGAAGTTCGTGGAGAACATCGTCCAGGCTATAAGCCGGGATATCCTCTGCCACGCCATGCGCCGTCTGAACGCTGCGGGATTGGACATCGTCATGCACGTTCACGACGAGGTGGTCATTGAAGCATCCCCCGGCGTGTCTTTGGAAGCTGTCTGTCGGCTGATGAGCGAAACCCCGCCGTGGGCGAAAGGGCTGCTTCTTCGCGCCGATGGTTTCGATTGCGAGTTTTATAAAAAAGACTAAAAAATTTTCAAGACATCCTCACATGCTCCTGTTTTCGTGGCTATTCACTGAGGAGTTTTATTCTCTATTACTTTTTCGGAGGTCTTTATGGATAAATACAACGCCGAACATTATTCCGACCCGACAGCTGCGAGAGCTCTGGCGAATGTGGTTCGGGAGGAAAGAGAAAAGGCGAAACATTACCGCCCGCTTGTGTATATCTGTTCTCCTTACGCGGGGGATACGGAGCGAAACACAGCCAGGGCATGCGGTTACTGCAGGTTCGTTGTCAGCGAAGGACGAATTCCGCTCGCTCCGCATCTACTTTATCCGCAGTTCATGGACGATTCAGACTGGGAAAGTAGGGAGCTTGGTCTGTCTTTCGCCCTCATTCTGCTTTGTAAGTGTGACGAGGTATGGGTTTTCGGCAGCCGGATATCGGACGGCATGGCGAGGGAAATCGAGAAGGCAAAAAGGCGTGAAATAACCGTCAGGTACTTCAATGAAAAATGCGAGGCAAACGGTTGACGCAAAGCGTATGCAAGGGGGTAAGGTATGGAACTTAAAATCGCCTACGGCAACAGCCGTATGTCAAAAAACTGGTCGAACAAAAAAGTCACGTTCGAAGCGCTGTGCGAATGGCTGAAAACGACACAACGCACAACCGAAACGGTCGAGGAATACAGGAAAATGCCTAAAGCTAGGCGGGATGAGGTAAAGGATGTAGGCGGATACGTCCTCGGACATCTTCGCGGCGGAAGACGCAAGAAAGACACGGTGGAAAGCAGGTCAGGGCTAACGCTTGACGTCGACCACGCGGACCGTGGATTTTTGGATAGGGTCAGGCTTGAGTGCCCGAATAAATGTGTCATCTATTCAACACACAGCCACACGCCGGAAGAGCCGCGCCTGCGGCTTATAATCCCAACCAGCCGCGAGATGCCGCCGGAGGAGTATGCCGCGGTGTCCCGGCTGTTTGCCGAGGAACTCGGTATGGATTATTTCGATGACAGCACATATGAACCCGAGCGGCTGATGTACCGGCCGTCCACGCCGTCGGATGGTGAGTACATCTTCGAGGTCATTGACGGTATTCTGCTTGACCCGGACATATACCTTGGCAAGCTCTCCGACTGGCGCGATTGCTCGCTCTGGCCGACGTCCACCCGGCAATCTGAGGTTATCCGGCACAGCGTTAAACAGCAGACCGACCCGATCGCCAAAGACGGCGTAGTCGGAGCTTTCTGCAGGGCATATCCCATTGAGGACGCCATCGAGTCGTTTCTCTCAGATATATACGAACCCTCAGCAATGGCCGGCCGTTACGACTATATTCCTGCGGACAGCAGCGCAGG
>JAQUXG010000272.1 GCA_028692515.1 Kiritimatiellales bacterium
CTTCGCAACAAACAATGTCCCTGAGCCACCACAATCCGAATTGTCTTTTCCACAAACCCCTCCTGGTTAAGTTTCTGCTTAATCAGTCGGGCGGTGTGGGGAAATCTTCCCTGTTTAATGAAAAAAAATAGGGGAATGCCCCACAACAAAAAAGCCCGCCGGAAAATCCGGGAGCTTTTCAGCGCAAAGAGTTCCGGGATACCCCCGGCGTCCTGACTCTATTTTTTCTCAGAAAGCGACAGTTTCTTGCCGGATTTCATCCATTCGCCAAGAACAATCTTGCAATACTTGCTCTTCGAAATGTGCATAGAACTTGCGCGCTGTTCCAATTCCGCGGCCATTTTCTCTGCCATATTGATTCCAATAGTTTTGGTGCCTTTCCCGATCGGGTTCGTTGCCATAGTATGTCCTCCTTTTTAGATACGCTTGACAAGCCTACCTGTATAAAGAGGTCTCAATCAACCACTTTGTGGTGATTCTCCCCGCAAATATGATTTCTCACAGGCCCCGTTTTCACCTCAAGCCAGCTCGGCCCACGCCGCTTTCGGCGTTCCGGCGGGTGTCAAAAGTTCTGGAAATGGTTTATTCGAGCGGCCCGAACGCTATCCTGCCTCCGCCCCTTCTTCAAGTTTTCCAAACATTGGAAACCGCGAATTGATGCAAATCTTCACCACAGAATACACAGAAAACACGGAATTTTGAGAATTCGGACACTTTCCATTCTTTGGAATGCTGATATGCTGACCGACGCATTCGCGGGTTGTTAGTTATTTCTTTTTTAATGCTTGAGGAAAATAAAATGACAATCAGAGACCAATTCAAGACACGTATCGAAAAAATTCGAAAACAACAGATTATTGCGACAGCAGGCCTGTTGTCGGGATTCATAATTTCCATTTTTAATCCATTGGGCGCTTTACTTGCTTTCCCAGCACTTTTTATCCTGATTCATGCGTACCAAGAGATCAAGCGATCCATTGAATGCCCTGCTTGTCATAAAAGCCTTGGATATTTGCTGACTGATCCAAACTACTCGAAGGGATCCTTTGCAATGCTCGTGTGCCCACCGGATCTGCCGTTAAACATTCATGAATGCCCATACTGCAAGACAGGCTTGGAGGACGAAACATAGCCGCGAGGCAACCCAAAGACCCCGTTTCTGTTTCCCAAAGTCTGGAACTCCGCCGCTGGCGGGGTAAACTTTTCCCGCCGATTTTTCCAAAGTTCGGAAAACAATCCTGTCGATCCCGGTTCATCCCGTCAAAATTTTTCCAATAGTTGAAACTATTGCGGCTTCTGCGCTTTTTTGCGGCCAATAATTTTACGGTGGTTGAAAATAAAAATGCCCCGGAATTTCTTCCGGGGCGTTCGGCGGACGGCTCGGAGAGCCATCCCTACCTACTTCGCGAGGCACTGCGCGAGGTCGGCTTCAACCGTGGTGGTCGGCGCGATGTTAAATTTTTCGACCAGCACATTCAGCACGGCGGGCGTGATGAACGCGGGCAGGCTCGGGCCGACTTTGATGTTTTTGACACCGAGGTGCAGCAACGTGAGCAGGATGCAGATGGCTTTCTGTTCATACCACGAAAGGATGAACGAAAGCGGCAGGTCGTTGACGCCGCACTCAAAGGCGCCGGCGAGCGCGACCGCGATTTGGATTGCGCTGTAGGCGTCGTTGCACTGTCCGATGTCGAGCAGGCGCGGGATGCCGCCGATGTCGCCAAACTCCAGTTTGTTGAAACGGTATTTTCCGCAAGCCAGCGTGAGAATCACGCTATCTTTCGGCACGGCTTCCGCAAAGTCGGTGTAGTAGTTGCGTCCGCTCTTGGCTCCGTCGCATCCGCCGATCAGGAAGAAGTGCTTGAGCGCACCGCTCTTGACGGCTTCGATGACGGTCGGGGCGACGCTCATGACTGCGTTATGACCGAAGCCGACCAGAATGGTTTTTTCCGGTTCGGTTTCGGCAAAGCCGGCAGCTTCGAGCGCGGCTTCAATGACGGGGGCGAAGTTGCCGTCGTCGATGTGCTGCACGCCGGGCCACTGAACAAGACCGCAGGTGAAAATGCGCGCTTTGTAATTTTCCTTCGGCTTCTGGATACAGTTGGTGGTCATCAGAATCGCGCCGGGGAAGGCTTCGAATTCTTCGCGCTGATCCTGCCAGGCACCGCCGTAGTTGCCGACAAGGTGTTTGTATTTCTTCAGCTCCGGATAGCCGTGGCACGGGAGCATTTCCCCGTGGGTGTAAATGTTGATGCCCGTGCCTTCGGTCTGCTGAAGCAGTAACGCGAGGTCTTTGAGGTCGTGACCCGAGACGAGGATGGCCTTGCCTTTGACGGCCTTGATGTTGACCGGCGTCGGCACGGGGTGTCCGTAGGTTCCGGTGTTGGCGACATCGAGCAATCCCATGACCGTCAGATTGACTTCTCCGGTTTTCATGGCGAGGTTGAACAGCGCATCGACGGTCGGCTCTCCCTGCTTCAGATAAGCCAGAGCTTCGTGGAAGAAAGCGAAAACCGACGGGTCTTCTTTGCCGAGAATGTAGGCGTGGTCGGCATAAGCGGCCATTCCTTTGAGTCCGTAGAGGATCAGCTCCTGCAGGCCGGTGATGTCGTCGCCGAGCGTTTTCATGCGGCTTTCGATACCGACCGCTTCTCCCTGTTTGGCCAAGCCGCTGAGGTCAGCCGAAAAATCGATTGGCGAGCTGGCGCCGAGTTCGGCGAGTACTTCGCCGCCGCGACGGATGACACCCGCGATATCTTCGGGATCAAAGTTGACGTTCGTGACGGTAGTGAAGAGCCCTTCCATTACGTAGAGA
>JAQUXG010000273.1 GCA_028692515.1 Kiritimatiellales bacterium
CCCTCATGCACGAAACGGCGGCACAGGTGTGAATCCAGAGAATAAGATCCCATGCCGATGGAATCGTCGATGGGAATACTCATGTTGACATGGTCCTGGGTCATGACCAGGTCGCCGATCATGCGACGGCTTTCGCGCACATAAAGCTGAAACGGCCAGTGCCCGGTGTCCTGAAATTCATCCTTGCACAGGCCCCATTTCAGGCTCTCCTCCCGAACCGCCGGAGGCACCCGCTCATCCGTCTGCATAAAGTAGTGCAACCCGCGCTGATAGTCTTCATGGGCTTTCCAGATCTCGCTGCGCTGCGCCCAGTCCGCCTCCGGGTAGTCGTAGTTCTGGCCTATAAAATCGCTGGAGATTAAGCCGCTTTGCGCGTTGTTCACATCGCTCTTGCCGTGGGGCAGAGGGGAGATCTTAAACACTTTAAGAGGGTTCAGCCCGAAGTGATGAAAATGTCCGGGCTGAATCGGAGCACCTTCCGCTTCGAGCTTCGCCAGCCAGCGACCGACCAGCTCATACCATTGCGGATCATAATTGCCCACCGGTTTCACGGGGATGCTGTTGTCGGGGTTGGCGGTCAGGCAAATACGAAAATTATAGGCCTGTAAAGCCTCGTCCTCACTGCCGGGCGCAAAGGGTTCGTGTTCGTCGAGAAAGGGAAGCAGGCCGCTCGCCGGATCGCCGGGAACGACAAAAGGATCCAGATCCAGTTTGGCACTTTCCAGGCCGGGCGGATGCGCGAGGGTTCCGTCCCATGCCTCGTGGTGATTATACACGATGCCAGCCATCTCTTCGTTATATTGGTTCCGGCCTTCCCGACGGGTGGTATAGCTCGCGCCGGCCAATGCCAGCAGGTCGCCCTCGTATGAGGCGTCTACAAACATGCGGGCATGAATCGTTGTGAAGCCGGGTTCTTCGGGATGCGCGGCGGGAGCACCGCGTTCGTCCGGCTCCGCCTTGTCCAGCAGGATGGAACGGATGCGCTTGCCTTCCTTTTGTACGCCGGCAACGCGACAGGCATAAAGAGGCTCGATACCGGTATCATTTAACCAGCGCCGGAAAATATTCTCGGCAACGTGGGGTTCATGGCTCCAGCCAAGGCCGCCGTTGAGGGTGCTTTCTTCGCCCAGATCTTCTGCGCGATAATGCTCGGCCACTTCGCGGTAAAACGCGGCGGACAGGCCGCCAATGGTTTCTATGCGTCCGCCATCTGTCCACCCGAGGCCGGCACTCGACATGCCGCCGACATGACGTGTCGGCTCGATCAGTGCGACTGAAAGTCCCATGCGGGCCGTCGCAACGGCTGCTACGACACCGCCGGAGGTGGCTCCATAGATACAAACATCGTACGTATGATTTTCGCTCATCGCTGTGATTCCGGAGTTTAGCCGCGACTATGCGTTGTGGAGTTGGGTCCAGTCGGTTCCCAATGCGGTTAGAAAGGTCGTCGCGATGATCATGTGACCCCCGGGATTCGGGTGTACCCGGTCTCCGGCCAATGACTGCGAGGGGTTGTTGCGCAAATAGTGGTCAAACGCGGCTTGCAGATCAACCAGAACTGCGTCGAATTCTCCCGCGAGTTTATGAACCAGCGATCCGTACTCATCCATTTTTGCCCGCATCGGGTCTTGCCGGTTCGGTTCCAGAAAGAACGGGGTTGCAAGGATCAGCCCGCCTTTCAGGCGCGGGCGGGTGGATTCGAGGAGTTTTCTATAGGTCTCTTCAAAGCACTGCGGTGAAACCTTGTCGGGTCTCAACGCATCATCGAAGTGCCTCCAGACATCATTGATGCCGATGAGAATCGATAGCCAATCCGGGGAAAGATCCAGGACGTCCGGTGTCCAGCGTGCATCTAAATCAATGATCTGGTTGCCTGAAATTCCAGTATTCAGAACACGCACGTGGGTTTTCGGGCAGCAGGCGGGCAGCAGGCTGTCAATCATGGATACATAGCCTTTTCCGAGCCCGTCTTTCATTCCGACGGGCCGGGTTCGTCCGCAATCCGTGATCGAATCGCCGATGAACAACAAGGTCTGTTTATCTTTTACTTTCATGATCTATCTTCTGGCCGGTTGAACGGCAGGCATTAGATATACCCGCGGCGTTCTTCCAACTCTTTGCGAAGTTCGTTGGCGCGGTCGCGGCCGAGTGGATAAAACCAAACCGAGATAAATGCAATGGACCACATCACTACCGGCAGGATCAGATAGAGAACAAACATTTTTTGAATGGTCACGTCCGTTTGTTGCGGTAACGCGGCGTCATACCCGGAGGATTGCAGAACCGCGCCGCCGATTCCCATGGAAAGGGTTAGCGAGAGTTTGATGAACCATGAATAGAATGCATTGATGGATCCTTCCCGCCGACGCTTGGTTTTTGACTCATCCCAATCGGCGACATCCGCCTTCATCGACGGCAGGAACATCCAGATTGCGCTGATGGCCGAGGCTTCAAAGACGCCGGATACAATTAACAGGTATGGCATCTTCGGAGTCATCAGGAAAAAGTTCAGCAAATGGCCGAAAATACAGGTCGTCAGCATCATGAGGACAACCTTCCGCTTATCAAATTTTTCGCCCAGCCACGTAAGAAAAGGTAGAATTATAATACCGGTGATCGCCAGTACAGATCCTTTCAGCCCTGTGATAATGCCGGCCTGCAACATATCGCCGCCGCACACCTTGTAGATGATCACATAGAGGCCGAGGCCGCCGATGGACGCGTATCCCATGACCAAAAAGAAGGATACGCTGATCAGAGACCAGAGCGGTTTGCATCCGGCAGACTCCTTCATGCTCTTCCAGAATGGG
>JAQUXG010000274.1 GCA_028692515.1 Kiritimatiellales bacterium
TGACGGTCAACAAAGACAACGTTATGGCGGAACTCGACCGGCCGGTCGCAGACATCAAAGCCAAGGTCTCCAGCCTCGGACAGCCTGAGCTGATGGCCTATGCCAATACCTATAAGGATGTACTCCTCGAAAAGAAAGATCAGATCGCCGGGTTGACCAGTCAGCTGAAAGCACTTCCGATGGCGGATGTTTTCGGTGAGAAAGGTAAAGCGCTTAAAGATCAGCTGAGCCAGTACACCAGCCAGTTTTCCGGACTCAAAGAACGCTACAGCGTCTATCTCGACAAACTCAAAGCCCTAGGTGTCGATCTCTCCGCCTTCGGCCTGTAAACAACCCGAAAAGAATCAACCCCTCATTTCGCGGAGGGGTTGATTCGGAAGTTCTTCAAAAAACCCGTCGGGGTTACCGGTTCTTCGCAAACCGATCCTTGATGCGATCCATGAAATCTTCTTCGACGAAATCTTTGAATTCACCGGCGTCAAAAAAGGTTCCTTTACAGACCGCGCAGGTTTCGAGCTGGATGTGCGGCTGTTGCAGATCATGCACTTTGCTCATGCGAATGTTACAAACCGGGCAGTTGATATCCCGTTTTTTATTCAGTTTCGCTCCTTCTTTGGCATCGCCGGTATCAATGTCTGCCGATCCTTTGATTTCAACAAGGTCTTCGGCTTCGAGCGCATCGAACCACAGTCCGCCGCAGTTTTTGCACTGGTCGTATTTGATGCCTTTGTGTTCGTTTTCTTTCATCTCATTGCTGCACTTCGGACATTGCATTATTTTCTCCGTTTTCTTGCTGGTTGTTGATCGACATGGAAGAGTCTTCTTATATGATTCGGGCGATAATGCTCAACTAAAATGCTTAATACCATTATATAAATCCGGTGAAGTTATAATGGCGGAAAAGATCAGAAATAAAATAGGGTCGTTCCATTGAAAGGGAAACCACGTGAACTCGCATGAAGTGATCAAAAAATCGGTTGGCGACCTAGGTGTCAAATCCGTGGCGGCCGATCTGGGGCTTTCGACATCGCTCGTCTACAAATGGTGCCAGCCCAGCAACACGCCGGAGGCCAGCGGCGCAGACAATCCGCTCGACCGTCTGGCCCGCCTTTATACTCTCACACAGGACGCTGGCCCGATTGCGTGGTTGTGCCAGAAAGCCGACGGCTATTTCGTCCCCAACTCTCCTTTGCAAAAAATCGACGCGATTCCGCTTTTGCACATGACGCGACGAATTGTACGCGAATTTTCCGATCTGCTGGACGTTCTGACGGAAAGCATCGAGAACGACGGTGTGATTGACCTGATTGAGGCGGATAACATCCGGATCGAGTGGGAGCAGATGAAATCGTCTGCCGAGAGCTTTGTCGCGGCATGTGAAAAAGGATTGTACGCAGAATCGTAAAACAGGGGGAAACTATGCAGGACTGGTGGATCAACTTGGCTGGGGCAACACGGATTTTCTACGGAATGGCCGCGTTTTTCAGTGTATTTTTTCTATGGCAGATTATTGCCGCCTTTATGGGGCTGTCCGGCGACGATGCGGACATCGCCGGTGACTCGGGAGCGGATTTCAGCGACGTAGATGCGCCGGATGATATCGACCACAGCGACGTCGTCGAATCTTCTCAG
The DNA here is from genome assembly GCA_028692515.1 of Kiritimatiellales bacterium. Lineage (GTDB taxonomy): Bacteria > Verrucomicrobiota > Kiritimatiellia > Kiritimatiellales > Tichowtungiaceae > Tichowtungia. The sequence continues at coordinate 1,633 of JAQUXG010000274.1, forward strand.
GCGTTCAAAGTGCTCAGCCTGCGCTCTATTATTACCTTTTTTACCCTTTTTTCGTGGGGCGGCGCGCTTTACACGTCCGACGGCATGCCCGTGTTTAAGGCGATGGGAATCGCCTCCATCTGGGGCATAGTCGGCATGCTGGCCATTGCTGGAATCTTTTACGGCATGGGAAAACTGGCCGAAACCGGAACCAAAGATATTGCCTCCTGCAAAGGACAAATCGGCACCGTCTATCTCGATATCCCGGCCAACGGATACGGGGAAATCAAAACCGTAATCAACGGGGTTTCTGAGCATGTAAAAGCAAAGAATGTGAACCAGGAGGCTTTGCCGGCCGGCACGCAGGTGCGTGTCGTACAGGTGATCGACCAGTCGTTAGTTGAGGTGGAAAAAATAACTGAAAATGGAGACTTAAAATGAACGGGTTAATATTGCTCATCATCATTGCCGTTGCGATCATCGGCACCTTTCTGGCACTGGTCAGTCGCTACCGTCGCTGTCCTTCCAATAAGATCCTCGTGATCTACGGAAAAACCAGCAGTGGCGCAGCCAAGTGTATTCACGGCGGCGCGGCCTTCGTCTGGCCGTTGATTCAGGACTTTGCCTACCTCGACCTCGAACCCTTCGTGGTGCCGATTGACCTCAAAAACGCCCTCTCGCTGGAAAACATCCGCGTCAGTGTGCCGACCTCCGTCACCGCCGCCATCTCGAACACAAAAGGTATCATGCAGAACGCCGCCGTTCGTTTGCTCGGCCTTTCCCGCAAGGAAATTGAAGATCAGGCGCAGGACATTATTCTCGGGCAGATGCGTGCAGTTATCGCCACCATGCGCATTGAAGAAATCAATCAGGATCGGCAGGCCTTCCTTGGCAAAGTGAATGAAGCCGTCTCCGGCGAGCTTGAAAAAATCGGCCTCTACCTCATCAACGTCAACATTCGCGATATCGGCGACGAATCCGGCTACATCGAAGCTCTTGGCCGTCAAGCTGCCGCCGAAGCCATCAACCAGGCGCTCATTGATGTCGCAGAGCAGGAAAAACTCGAAAACCGGCGTAGCCATCCGCGAGCGCGACCAGCGCGTCGCCGTCGCGGCCGCACTCGCCGAAGCAGAAATCGGTGAAGCCACTGCCGACCGCGAACGACGCTCCAAACGCGCTG
>JAQUXG010000018.1 GCA_028692515.1 Kiritimatiellales bacterium
GGAAGTGCCAACCGCCTGACCTCCACCGATCCGCGCGTGATGCTTCATCTGCTTGGCCTGAGTTTTGATTTCCCGTTCCGCCACTGGGATCAGCTTGCCAATCGCTACGGCTATGCGCTGGAGGAAATCAACCCGACCCTCGAGAACGTGTACTGGTGGAACCTTCAGGGCGATGTGTTGATGGAAAAACGGGCGCGGCGCGATTTCTCCGCCGATTTGAATAACTGGCGTTATCTTGAAACCATTCCGGCCCCTGTCATTGAACCGGTGATGATAGAAGAGCCTGCACCTGAAGCGGCGACTGCCGCGCCAGGCGCCACCGATGTTGATATCACCGCAAGACCCGCATCAGAAAAAGCCGAACCGATTCCTGCGGTGGAGTCCGCCCCGGTTGAGCCAGCCGCCGCTCCCATGCCCGCGCCAATCGCCGAATCCGCCCCGGATGCCCCTGTCGTAGAAACGCCGGCCCCACCGGTCGCAATCGAAGAAACAGTGGAATCCGTCCCGGCAGTGGACATCGCCGCAGAACCCGAAGTTCCGGCAGTAGCGCCGACGGAAACAATTGTTGCCGATCCTTTCTCAGCAGACGAAATTCCGGCGGCTGAAATTGTTGTTCCGGCAGAACCGAAAAAATCCTGGTGGAAGATTTTCTAATGAAACCCGTGCTGGTTTTCTTTGCTCTGCTACTCGCCGGATGCTCCTCCCCCCAGCGAGAACCGCAGACGTTTACCGTCTCGCCCATGATGGCTACTGCCTATACCGGCGGAGAGATGATTATCACCTGGAAGGCAAAGGTTGACGAAACCTACACCATCTACTTCACAGATGCTCCGCGCGGGAAACTTCCGGACTGGAAACCGCTTCCGCAGGCAAACGGCTTGAAAGGCACGGGGCAACAGATTACCGTCCGTGACAAAGTTGACTCAGAAGACCAGCGGCGCTACAGATTGCTGGCTGACGACCAGAAGCCCTACTGATCGGCTGTCCGGAATACCGCAATAACCGGGCGGTGATCGGACGCCTCATAAGTTAACGGATCACGCACTACGCAGGTCTGCTCGCGCACCACCTCGGGGAACATTCCGTCGCTGACGAAAAAATAATCAAACCGGCTGAAGCTGTCTGTTGAAGCCTGAAAACAGGTCCAGACATCCCCCGCTGAATCGACCGGCCGCAAATCAGTCATCTCCCCGCCGCGCCGACCGCCCACTTCGCGCAACGCTGCAGAATTGCAGTCGTCATTGAGGTCGCCTGCCACCAGCAGGTTGACACCCGGATTCTCTTCAAGGATTTCCCGGACAATCTTATTGAGGAGGCGCGCCTCGTTGCGGCGCATCTCCGTTTGCCCAAGCGGACTGTATACCTTCGATTTTAAATGCGCGGCCAGCAGGCGGAAGCGATAGTCCGGGTTCACTTGAATTTCGACATCCAGAAAACCGCGCGTCACCGGAATCTTCGCTTCGCCAATACTATAAACCTCATTCGTATGATTTTGAATCGACACAATTGGAAACCGGCTCAACACCGCCAGATTCACTTCAAAGCGACCGCGCTCCAGTAACTCGGCATACGGATAATTCAGTCCTGCCGCCTGCAAATCGAAACGGAACTGTGTAAAGATTGCCGAATCACCCATTTCCTGAACCGACAGCACATCCGGCTTCTCTTTGGCAATCAGTAGCAATGCAGCACGACGTTCACTTTCAGGCTTCGGATCATTCAGCTCCCCGCCGCCGTCACGATCCATCAGTGCATACTGACGCAGGTTATACGTCATCACAGAAAATGTCCCGGCGGGCTTCGGCGGCCGGTCACAACCGGTCAGCACAGCCAGAAAAAGCATCAGATAAAACCGGCAGAAAAACACCCTGCACGGTTCAATGTGATATATGCCTCGCTTCATGGATTCTTCCGTGGTAACTGTTTTCCGGACTATACAAATGAGCTCCTGCACTTAAAAGGTTATTTCATGCGTCGAAAAAAAGCTCTCCTCCTGTTAACCGCAAGCCTGCTGACCGTGCTAACGGCCACGCCCTCCTTTGCCGCCGTCCGCACCATCACGTCGCGCGGAAAAAGCTACGCTCCCCTCGCCAACATCGCCGCATACTATGGAATGACTTCTTCTGAACCGGCAAAAAGACGGGTTCGACTACAGAACAAATGGAATAAAATTGAATTTCAAACCGACTCCCGCAACGTCTGGATCAACGGAACGCTCGTCCTGCTCAGCGAACCGGCCCGCAAAGTCGGCTGGCAGTGGGCCATCGACACCACCGACTTCAACAAAACCATCGAACCGGCCGTCCGCCCGCAGGAATTCCTGAAAACCGCCGGAACCCGCACCGTCGTTCTCGACCCCGGCCACGGAGGCAACGATAAAGGCACAAGCAGTCCGCGCAACGTACAGGAAAAGCTGGTCGTGCTGGATGTCTCCAAACGGGTTAAATCCAAGCTGGAAGCCTGCGGAATCAACGTGAAACTCACCCGCGAAAGCGACAGCGCACTCGACCTCTCCGCACGCTGCCGCAAAGCCGCCGCGCTCAAAGCCGATCTATTCATCAGCATCCACGCCAACGCAACCGCCAACCGCAGTGTGCGCGGCACCGAAACCTTTGTCCTCTCCCTGCCCGGTCGCTACAGCAGCAACTCCTACGGAAGCGGGAAGCCGCCCGTCAGCGTCAACACAGGCAACCGCTACGACATCGCCAACCTGGCGCTCGGATTCCGCATCCATCAAAATCTCGTCAAAGCCACCGGACAGGAAGATCGCGGAGTCAAACGCGCCCGTTTTGAAGTATTGCGTGATGCCCCCTGCCCCGCATCGCTGGTTGAAATCGCGTTCCTCAGTAATGCCAAAGATGAAGCCATGGCCATCGACCCGGCCGGACGCGACCGGATGGCCCGAGGAATCGCCGACGGCATCGTCGCCTACCTCGCCGACGTCAACCGCGCAAAGAAATAACCTTCACCGTTTCGCCGATCAGGATCAGTCTCGCAGAAACCTCCGAATCCGGGTTCAGCTTTTCAATCGCCTCTTTATAGGCCGACAGTTGCGGCGAATAGGTTTCTAAAGCCGTATCAAGCGATTCATTCGTAAACTTGTAATCGAAAATTTTCCAACCATTAGAAAATTCCGCCAGCAGATCAATCGTTCCGTCGAGAATCAGGTCGCCGCGCTTCAGCACAAACGGGTGCTCCGCAAACAGCGAGACCGCGCCGGCGGTTTCGGCCCGAAGCACCTCTCGGGCGGCTTCGAGTTGCTTAATCAGCAACTCATCCCCGCCGCCGAAAAGCCGGACGAGTTCCGGAATATCTCCAGACCATCCATTCTTCGCCAGCTCTTCGAGAGCGACATGCCCAGCGGTTCCGTACAGAGTCGAATTGCCTGCTTCTGAACTCCGAACGCTGAACTCTGACCTTTTTTCAACCAGACTCGTCACGGGCTTACGTTCGAGACCTTTTTGAATTTCCAAAGGCTGAAAATTAACCTCCTGCCTAAAGCCTAAAGCCTCAGGCTTAAAGCCTTCACGTTCCGGTATCTCTGCAAAACTCAACGTTCGTAAAATATCCGGTGACGCGCTAGCCAGAAATCCTGCCGCCAGTTTTTTCCAACCTTTGGAATCTTTAGTGCCCGCTCCGGAAAGAACGACGAGATCGCGGGCGCGGGTCATCGCCACATAAAACACATTGGTCGACTCCAGATCGCGCACCCCTTTATCCGCCTCGCGCGCCGCGTCCCAGCCGGGGCTCTTCACTTTATCGCCGGACAGACCGGAAATATTCATCTCCAGCGTACCTTTCGGAGAAAACATCGCAAAGCCAGGCTCGGTCAAATCGCCGAAACTAATGTCCGGCACAAAACAGACGCGCTTTGTCAGTCCTTTTGCGGCATGAACCGTCATGATCGTCACGGCATTTTGCGCCGGATCGGGAAGCAACGCTTCCGCCGCACCGCTGCGCGGCGGAGTTTGAATATACTTTTCAAACAGCCGCACCACATCGGGAAGAAGCACCTGCCCGCCGCGCTCGGCGGCGCGAATCCAGTCGAGTGCCTTTTTAAAATTCGCCAACTTCTGTTCGCCGCCCGGAAGTCCGGCCAGATGCGCATCGAAGGCGGTTTCGCGCACCATTTCACGAATCAACTGTGACGCCGGTTTTTCTCCAATCATTGCGCGGTAACGCAAAAGCCGCTCCGCCGCCAGCTTAGGGGTCAGTCTAGGGGTCAGTCCTTTGATGTTTGTGTTTTTCGAATCCACTAATATCAAAGGACTGACCCCTAGACTGACCCCTAGACTGACCCCTGGACCTAGATTGAAAAACTGCTTCCGCAGGATTTCGTGATCAAAGGTTTCGCCATCCCAGCCGAGCCGGACGATTTCATCATCGGTCAGACTCGCAAACGGAGAGCGCAGAAAACCAACCAGCGCCAGATCGTTGGACGGCTCGCAAAGCACCTGCAGAAAAAGAAGCAGATCGCGCACCTCCTGCTGCTCAAACAGTGCCTTGCCCTTGCCGCCGCTGGTGTAGGGAATCCCTGCGTCGCGCAGTGCTTTTTCAAGAGCGTCCTGATGCGTCGAGCGTTTCAGAAGAATCAGAATGTCGCCAAAGTTGAACGGTTCGTTTTCGACAAATGTTTTCCCGTTATGTCCGAACCCTGGACGCCACTCCTCGCCGCCGTCAACCAACAGACGGATACGCCGCGCGACCGCCGCCATTTCTTCTTCGGTTGAACTCTCTTCGCTATCCATCCATTCAACACACGGTTTTTCACCGGAGGGAGAATCCTGCGGCTCGAGGGCATCGTAGGAATTGTACACTCCGCCGAACAATGCATTGACGGCCTCAATCACCCGTCCGTTGCTGCGATAGCTTTTTTTCAGATCAACCCGTTTTTGCCCGCCGCGCTGTTCCATCGCCGATTCGAGATCGGGCATGACATTCGGATCAGCGCTGCGCCAGGCGTAGATCGACTGCTTTTTATCGCCGCAGATCACCAGATTCACATTGCGGGTCCAGAGCGCCTCGATCACCTCGCACTGAACACGCGAGGTGTCCTGTACTTCGTCGACGATCATCCAGTTGAACAGCGGCTCATCAAAAAATTTATTCTTCAATACGTCGCGCGCCAATAGAAGCTGATCGCCAAAGTCCACGCCATCGCGCGCGCGCTTGGCCTCCGTGAAACCGCGCGCACAACCCGATAAACAGCGCGCGAACGCTTGAAATTTATCAATATTCTGCGCATAAAACGTTTCGGTCAGAAAACGTTCTTTCAATGCCGCCAACGCATCAGAGATTTCCTTCATCTCCTTTCCTGTAAAGCGGGTCAGCCCGTCAAAGTTTCCAATGTCTGGAAAATTCTGAAGGATTTTTTCCAAGGTTTGGAAAACTCCAGCGGCCTTGGCGGGCAGTCCGCGGTCGGCTTCGATCGACCGAAGCTGCTCGTAGATTTTACAAAACTCTTTTTCGCCGACGGTACGATCCGGCGGAGGAAGCATCGCTTCGGCACGACTTAAATCAAGGCCGCGGCTGGCGGCTTTTTCGAGTAATGAACGAATCGTGCTGATCAGGCTGTATTCGTGGTCGCCGAGCACTGAAATGCCCGCGCAGAATTCGCGAAAGTCAGCGCCATTTTCCAAGCATTGGAAAATTTCGGCCTTGAGCACCTCATCGAGGAGCGCATCGCGGGCCTCATTTTCCAAGGTTTGGAAATTCGGCGAAAGTCCAAGCTCCAGCGCATATTCGCGGAGCAGCCCGGCGCAAAAGGCGTGGATGGTGGAAATGTGCGCGGCGGGCAGCGAGCGCAAAACACGGCGCGCGCGGTCGGCCTGTTCATCGGTTTCGGTTTTCTCGGCGGCCAGCATTTTTTCCGAGACGCGCTGGCGCAGTTCGGCGGCGGCGTTGTCGGTAAAGGTCATCAAAAGAATTTTTTCGGGCGGAACCGGCTGTCGATTCGGCGGTAAATGCTCATGTTCGCGGCCCAGCACCAGCGCGGTATAGATCTCCGTGACCTGCCAGGTCTTGCCGGTTCCCGCCGATGCATTGAAAATCAGGTTCATGTCGGTGGATTATGAACAGAAGTTCCAAGGATTGGAAGAGTGAAGCTTTCTCAGCGGCCGGTGCTTTCGAGAATCAGCGTGACTGGGCCGTCGTTGATGAGACTGACTTCCATTTCCGCCTGAAAGATTCCGGTTTCAACACGCAGTCCGGATTCGCGGAGGCGGCTGATGTATTCTTTGTACAGTTCACGCCCTTTCTCCGGCGGGGCGGCGTCAATGTAGCTTGGGCGATTACCTTTTTTGCAGTCGCCGTACAGCGTGAACTGGCTGACCGCCAGAATAGTTCCGCCGCATTCGAGCACCGAGCGGTTCATGACGCCGTTGTCATCGTCAAAGATCCGTAGATTCGCCGTCTTCTTCGCCAGATGAGCGGCATCGGCAGCGGTGTCGTTATGTGATACGCCGACTAAAACCAAAAGGCCGTCGCCGATCTGGCCGACGGTTTCCCCGTCAACGCTTACAGAGGCGGCCTTAACACGTTGAATGACAACTTTCATGTCGAAGGTCTTAAAGTCAAAGGTCGAAAGTCAGGAATAATCCGCGACTTTCGACCTTCAGACATTTGACGATCCTCTTATTCTGTGGCGTGTGAGACGCGGAAGGTTGGCAGGCGGTTGAGCGCTGCGGCCAGTTCGTAGCGGCGCGGACGGGCCATGTCGCCGCGCAGGTCGCGGGAGATGGTGCCGACGCCTTCGCTGCTGAGGTCGCGGTCGATCATATCGAGCATTTCGCGCAGTGGATAGCCTTCCTGCATGTAGCGCAGTTTGGCGTAGTAGAGCAGCAGACCAATGGTGAGCGTCTGACTGATATCGGCGATTTGCGAAACACTGTCGAGTTCGATGACCGAACGTCCGAATTGGATGGCGTTGAGGTCAATGGCCTCAATGACCTGATCCTTGCTTCCGACCACCGCATCGATGCTGCTCGGCATGATCCAGCGCGAGCGGCCAAGCATCGGACCGAGGTTGACGGCCGGGGCTTCCGGCGGAACCGCCAGATTGAGCGCCTTGGCTTCTTCGGTGATGTTGGTGACCTGAAAGTCTTCGACTTTGAGTATGGTGTCCGCGATCGGGATGTATTCCGCGACAAGATTTTCGCCGCCGATGATCAGTGAAATACCGAGTTCATCAACGATCTGCCGGGCGCGCTGAGCCAGTGAGGTGCGCGGTGTTGAACCGAGGAGTCCGGCAACGCGGGCATCGGTTGTCAGGAACGCGGACGAGGAGCTGTTTTCATCGACAATCAGGACGCGGGCGCCGACTTCGAGAGCTTCGATGGTAGCGGCGGCCTGCGAAACAAAGGCGTCCGCTGCGGCGGTGCTGTAGGAGGCCGGATTGCTGATTTCTGATTCAGACAGGAACGGAGTGATGTTGACTTCCTGCACACTGCGATCGCAATCCACCGCAATCTGCACGGCATCGGAAACGGTTATGACCGTTTCGCGGCCATCGCCCGGAATGTGGTTGTAAACGCCTGCGGCAATGGCCGCCATGAAATCTTTACGTCCATTCAGCGAATCGCCCAGAATCACGGTCAGCCCGGAGGGAATACCGAGCCCGGCCATTTTGCCGCCATTGGGAACGTCGATTTCAATGCGCGCGTCTTCGGCGACTTCAAAGGGGGCGATGTTGGTGTAGTCAGGAAGATCGGTGTTCTGCTCGCGAGCCAGCAGGGAGCCTTCGCCGACAAAGCCGACCAGTCCGAGTGTAGCCAGCGTTTGACGCACGCGGTCAGCGTCTTCCATCCCGTTGACGAATTCCTCGGTCGCGGCGAGATCAAGATTACAGCAGAACACGCTGGCGCTGACGACTTCCGGCAGATCTTCAAAAAATACGCGGCGGGCCATTTCACCGTCCACCAGCCGCTCGCCGCTCACATAAACTTTGTAGGGAAGCGCGATACGGATGCGGACATCGATGTATTCTTTGGTGATCAGAACCGAGGTGCGCGGAAGAATTTTCTGGCCGGGCTCGGCAACCAGAATGTTGCGGCGGGCCCAGCCGCTTTCGTTAAAGCGGGCGATGCGGGCGGCGGTGGCGCAAAGGTTGCGGGTGAGATAGTCTTCCAGCGCGGTACGGCGAACCGGCGAGTCATAGAGATGGCCGGGCAGTTCGGCGATCGACTGCGGAACGCGGATGTTGAAAACGGGGTCTTCGGCGTCGCGGGCGACTTCGATTTTAGAGCATTTGATGACATAACGGGCGAAGTCAAAGTCGCCGGCCAGACGCTCATATTCGGAAAAAGGCTTTCCGTCAATTTCGGCGAGCAGGTTGTAAAACTCTTTTCTGTCTTTCATAGCGAAGCTTCCCCGTTTCAGTGGTTAACAGTTCCCGTCTGCAAAATGAGTTGGGATAGTAGAATTGCCCTTTGCACGTGTCAAATCATTCTGCCCTGCTATTACTTTACTAATAAAGACGTTGAGCTATCATGCGCCGCATGACAGACCTCCCGATTTATATGAAACGGCAGCAGAACGCTGTCCATGCGGCGCTGGAGGCGCTGCTTCCGCCCGCCGGAGAGCGCCCCGCGAAACTGCATGAGGCAATGCGCTACAGCCTGTTCGCCGGCGGCAAACGGATCCGCCCTGTCCTCTGTATCGCCGCCTGCGAGGCCTGCGGCGGCACGGTCGAACAGGCTCTGCCGGCGGCCTGCGCGCTTGAACTGCTCCACACCTACACGCTGATTCACGACGACCTGCCCGCTATGGACGACGACACCCTGCGGCGCGGACGCCCCACCTGCCACATTCAGTTTGATGTGGCCACCGCGATTCTGGCTGGCGACGCCCTGCTGACCCTGGCTTTCGAGGTTCTGGCAACGGTTCCAACCACGGGAAGTGCGTTGGCTCTTGAATTGGCCCGTGCCGCAGGCAGTCGCGGTGTAATCGGCGGACAGGCCGAAGATCTCGATGCGGAAGGCAAGGCTCCTGATGCGGAACTGGTGGAGTATATCCACCGCAACAAAACCGCGGCGCTTATCCGCGCGGCATGCGTTATGGGCGGGATCTGCGCCGGAGCCAATTTCCAAACCTTGGAAAAACTGGCGTTATACGGAGAAACCACGGGCCTCGCCTTTCAAATCATCGATGACCTGCTTGATGAAGGCGCCACCGTTGAGGAACTAGGTAAAGATATCGGCTCGGATCGGGCAAACGGCAAAATGACCTGGCAGGCGGTCTTTGGTATGGATGCCGCACGGGCAAAAGCAGAGGAATTAACCGATTCTGCCTGCGCCGCCGCCGCCAGCCTGCCGAATGGTGAGCGGCTTAAAAAACTGACGGATCAGATGTTACGACGCACGTTTTAATCAGAACCGCGCATCGGTTCGGATCATATGAACCACAAATGCGACGCCGCAGGCTGACACCCCGAAAAAGATAAACAGGCCGCCGAATAAAACCGGGTTCTCCTTACAGCGATGAACAAATGATGCGCCGCCTAACGGGGCGGTGAGTCTGCCAACATGATGTAATGCTTTCTGAACGGAGATGGCTCCTTTTGATTTATTATCAAATCTGAGAACAGCCTGGCTTTTTGAGTCCCCTTTTTTCTCAAATCCAACGCTAAGGATCCCTGACCAGACAGCCCAAGCCAGAATGAGCGTTGAAATAATTGCCAATAGAGCTTTTTGTCTCATAACACAACCTCCTAGTCTCAGTACTGAGAAAGCAGGTTGTGTTCCACTTTTGGGATAGATCCGGCTAAAACCCTTCCAGGGGATCGGCCGGCTTTTCTGTCGGCAGTTCGAACCGCGCGCAACTGTCGGTCGATTGCACCTCTTTTTTATGCAATGAGCAGAACTGCATGAAGGGATTGATCACATAATTGGCGCAATAGCGGCAATTGCCTTGGTTTTCTCCTTCGTCAAAAATCTTCACCTGTTTTGACCGGTCGGCATCGGTGAAAATCTTCGGAACGGCGGCAAGCGACTTGAATGGAACCTCCTCTTCAGAGTCAAATCGTCCGCCGCAGGCGGAACAGCTCAGCTCCTCGCCGGTTTTTTTAAATCCTTCGTAAATCGGCTCTCGCCTCAAAAAGGTATCCTTGCCGCAGTGCGGACAAATGATCTCAACAGTCGGCTTCATTGATCTGCAATGTCTCCTCATCTTCGCTCATCGATTGAATGACCTGCGGATAGCGAACGGTAAACCGCGTTCCCTCTTTCTCGTTGGAAACAAACGAGACCTGTCCATGCAGATATCTCTCACTGATCAGCTTAATACTGTAGGCTCCCAGTCCGCGATTGCTGTCCTTCGTTGAAAACGAACGGGAAAAAACATGCAATTGAACGTCCGGGGGCATCGCCACCGCATCATGTACCGTAAAGCAAACAAACTCGCCGTCCATATTCGTGCCCAGCGTGACCGTCCCGCCTTCGTCAATCGCCTCCAGCGCATTTTTCACCAGATTGATCAGTACCCGCCGCACCAGCACCGGGTCGGATACAAAGGAAAAATGCGTTGCCGCCGGATCAACTTCGATGATCTTTCCTTTTGCAATATTGTATGAATGGAACTGCCGAATAATCCGGTAAAGCAGTTCCAGCGAGTGAAGCTCCTGTGCCGAAACCCTAAGGTCGCCACTCTCCGCTGCCGAAAGGGTGCGCTGGGCACTGATCTCTTCAATCAATTGATCCGCTGATTCCGAAATCATGCAGGAAATATCTTTGGTTTCCATCTCGGACAGTTTGCTCTGAACCAACAGGTCTGCCAGCCCTTTCACTCCGCCGGCGGTGTTGAGCACATCGTGAAAAAAAATCCGCTCAAGTACCTTGCGCCGTTTTTCGTTGCTGATATCAACGACCGAAAACACGGTAAAAACCTCGCCCTGCACATCAATCGGGCGCGACCAGATGCGCAGATCAAGTGCCATCTCGTTAGGCCCCTCTTCGCCGCAAATCATCCGGCATTCCTGAATATCAAGAGCGTGCCGCTTCTGGCTGTTCAGAATTGAAATCACCGCGCCGCAGGTTTTGCAAAATTCGGACGTACCGCAACCACCGTCAGTCAGAAGAGCACGAATACAACCCACCGCCTCGCCGGGCCGGGTTCCGAGTACACCGGCGTACTGACAGTCGAACGCTTCGCAATGGCTTTTGCCCAGCAGATCTTCCCGATCCGACAATCCAAGAAATTCGACAAAGGCGCGATTGGCGAAAACAATCTGCCTCTGTTCATTGAGAACCACCGACATATTCGGAACCGCATCCAAAAAGTCGTGTACGAACGGAAGCTGTGCGATTTTTTCATATTGGCGGCGAACTTCTTCCTCTGGGGCTCGTTCCGCCGGTGCAAATGACGTTTCCATAATCTCCCGCCTTGTTAAGTGCGATGAACGTCATAACATAAGCTTCCAAAGTTTGGAACCTTTAGCGTATGGTTTTCTCAATGCTTGGAACCGGCGCGACCGGATTTTAATTTTTTTACAAGGTTCGGAAAACAATGAACAAAAAGTTCCAATGTTTGGAAAACAGCGAGTGGCTCGAGCGGCTCAGCGCCGCGCGCGGCAGACTCTCTAAAACTCTTTACGCGATGTATTCCGGCCTGACCGGCGGCATCACGACCGATCCGGCGCTGATGAGTATTCCGGCGGACGATCACCTGCCGCAGCGCGGCGACGGTGTGTTTGAATCGCTCAAGTGCCTGAACGGCCAGCTCTATAATGCGGACGCCCACCTCGCCCGGCTTGAAATTTCCTGCAAAGGAATCGGCATGGAGCCGCCCTGCTTGCGCGCGGAGCTTCTGCAAATCATCTGCGCGACAATCCGTGCCGGCGGAAAGCGAGACTGCCTGATCCGCGTGCTGGTTTCGCGCGGCACAGAAAATATGGGGATTGATCCGTCGCTCTGCAAGGGGCCGGTGCTTTATATTGTCGTTTACCGCTATACCGCGCGCATTGAGAACGGGAAACTGAAGCCGGCGCGCGCGGCGCTGAGCAAGGTGCCAATTAAGCCGGCGGAGTTCGCGACGATCAAAACCTGTAACTATCTGCCGAATGTGCTGATGAAGCTGGAGGCAAATCAGCGCGGCCTCGATTTTGTTATTTCCGTCGATCCGAACGGAAATCTGGGTGAAGGCGCCACAGAGAATGTCGGCATTCTGACGCCAGAGAACGAACTGCTCATGCCGACCCCGGAGTTCGTTCTGTCGGGAACCACCGCGCGGCGCATACTCGCTCTGGCGCAAACACTGGTCGCTAACGGCACACTCAAGGCCGCCGGATGTCGCGACATTCCTCGCGTACAGGCCGCACAGGCCAAAGAAATGTTCATCTTCGGCACGACAACCGATGTCACGCCGGTCATCGAATGGGAAGGTCGTCCCGTCGGTGACGGCACGCCCGGGCCTGTCGCCGAAAAACTGCTCGCGTTGCTGAAAAGCGATATGACCCCGGAAAGTGAAACCTTAATGGAGGTATTCAAATGAAAAAATGGATCGTCCTGATTCTGCTGGCGTTGCTCGCCGGCTGCGCCTCCGCGCCAAAGAACACGCTGATGCAGGTTTCAACCATTGATGCCCTGCTGGCGGGGGCCTATGACGGACAAATGACAACC
>JAQUXG010000275.1 GCA_028692515.1 Kiritimatiellales bacterium
CCGGACAGCGCGCAACGGCCGGACTGATTATCGGCGAAGCGTACAAAATTACCCAGCAAGGCAAAGGACACGCTTTCACACCCGGAATTTATACCAGTGAGCAAGTCGCCGGATGGAAGCGGATCACCGATGCCGTCCACGCGAAAGGCGGACATATTTTCTGCCAGCTCTGGCATGTCGGGCGCATCAGTCATCCCGATCTGCAGCCGGATCATGCCCTGCCCGTTTCCGCGTCGGCGGTTAAACCGAACGGCGAGGCGTTTACGGAAACCGGTATGAAACCGTTCCTTACGCCGCGCGCGTTAGACATCGAAGAGATTCCGGGAATCATCCTGCAATATGTTCACGCGGCGGAGTGCGCGAAGCGGGCCGGTTTTGACGGCGTAGAAATTCATTCCGCCAACGGTTATCTGCTCGACCAGTTTTTGCGCGACAGCACCAACCAGCGCACCGACCGCTACGGCGGAAGCATTGAAAACCGAGTCCGGCTCGATCTCGAAGTGGCGGAAGCGGTTACCGGCGTCTGGGGCGGTGAGCGGGTCGGAATCCGTATTTCGCCGGTCACGCCGCATATGGGCGGAATCAGCGACAGCGATCCGCAACCGCTTTTCAATCTTCTCGTCGAAGAGCTCAACCGGTTCGGCCTGCTTTATCTGCATGTGATCGAAGGCGAAACGCGCGGCGCGCGCGATTATCAGGAGTTCGATTTTACCGCCCTGCGCAAACGGTTTGACGGACTCTACATGGCCAACAACGGATACACCAAAGAGCTGGCTTTCCAAACCTTGGAAAACGACCGCGCCGACCTGATCTGCTTTGGCCGTCCGTTTATTTCCAACCCCGATCTGGTCGAGCGCCTGCGCACCGGCACGCCGCTGAATCCGCTGGACGAAACCACGCTCTACGGTGGCGACGAGCACGGCTACACCGACTATCCGTTTCTGACCGACCAGAGATAAACTCAAAAAAAAGCAGGTGTCCTGTCTTTCAACCTTTTCCTTCTTAGCGTCTTTGCGATCATTTTTCAAAACTTTGGAAACCATCCGTGTAATCCCGGTTAACCAGCGAAGGTTCGTCCTATAAATTAATGATTTTCCAACCATTGGAACTTTCAGGCCGGTTTTCCCACCCGAGCCCCGCGAGAGAGGCCTCGCAAAGCGAGGCAAGTGACCGAAGGGAGCGGCACTGGTTGGAAAACATTGATTTAGACTGACACCTTTTGCACCGTTTGTCTTTCGATGGACATGACGTTTCCTGGATGGTATTTTCTGCCAGTTTTACCGGACAGTATGTTTTCAGCCTCATCAATAAGGATAAAAAATGAAAATTCGATTAAGACGCATCCGAGTGTTGCTAATGGGGGCTTTGTTCGGTCTGCTTTTCTGGGCGTCCGGCCCCGCTGAACTTTTCGGCATGACGTTCTCTATTTCAGGCGATTCCAATAAACCGCTTTTCGGAATTCTGCAGCAGACAACAACTCATTTACAGACCAACTGGGATGCGGGCGTACGGGTTGCTCTGATCGGACTTTCCTGGAATCAGTTTTATACGTCTGAAGGCATTTTAAATACCGCATATATTAATACCCAGAAAGCTGACCTGCAGAGGTTTAGAGACATTGGGTTTAAAATAATGATCGACTTTGGCACGCAGTATCCGCCCAGCTGGATTTATAATTATCCGAACAGCAGATTCGTCAACCAGTACGGGGATCCGTATACCACCACCGCAAGCGGCGATTTGGGTGTTAATGCGGTGTTCAATAATGTCATGCGTGAAAAAATTTCCGATTATGTACACGATGTGTTTACCGAACTCGGAACAGATTTTGATATGGTTCGTCTCGGCTGGATGCGCTATGGCGAGATTGGCTATCCAGGGCAGAGCATCAACGGCCATTCCAATTCCTACTGGGCATTTGACCCCTATGCACAGGGACAGTTGCAAGGCCTGCCGGACGGCATTCCCGTATGCCCCGTGCCCGGCTGGATTCCCGGCACAGCAAGCGCCAATCATACGAATGCGATTCAGTTTGCGGAGTGGTATTTGAACGCCCTGCTGAATTATCAAAGTTGGCAGGTTAATTTAGTCAGGCAGTATACCGAGGAGGCAGAGTTAAATATTCTGTATCCCTCATGGGGCCTTCGGGAAGGACAGTTAACGAATGCGGAAAATGTGGATTTGGCAGGTACAACCTCGCCCGAGCAAAACGGAGAACTGCAAAGAGGCTTTGATTTCAAGCGGCTGATTATGAATATCACAGACCCGAAAGCTATTGTTTACTGCACATGGATAGATGCAAATCCAGCCTGGGCATCCGGAGATGACCAGGAGGTACCGACCACATCCAACAACTTTACGCCCGTGCATTATATGGCTTACTACGCGAAGAAAAATCCGCTGAAGCTGAAGGTCATGGGTGAAAATACAGGTGGCGGCGGACTCAGTGCGATGGAGCTCACTTTTTCGCAGATGAAAAAGTATGGTTTAGAGGGACTGATGTGGGCATTTGAGCCCGATTTATACGACGGGGTCGCTCCGGTTCTCAGTGATTATAAGAATTTTATTGAAGATTTTATCGGTTCTAATTAGAGGAAGGGGCCCCTGCTTTTAGCGAAGGGTTCAGTCCTATAAATTAATGATTTCCAAGCATTGGAAAATCTTCGAGTAATTTTCCCAAGGGTTGGAACCTGTGCGGGGCTCCGCGAATACGCGAAAACGACGTGGCAATTTTCGGTTGCTGAAAAATATCG
>JAQUXG010000019.1 GCA_028692515.1 Kiritimatiellales bacterium
GATCTTCGATTTTCCAGTTTCAAATTTCCTCGAAGTCTCCTTCGGTGCAGTGGGTGCAGATGCAGTTGAGAATGGAAAGGGCGCGCGGGTCGGTGATGGAATACCACATTTCTTTGCCTTGGCGGCGGGCAGAGAGCAGGCCGGTGCGGCGCATTTGGTTTAAATGCTGTGAAACGACCGCCTGCGGGAAACCGGTTTCTTGGATGAGGGTGTGCACGGGCACCTCCTGTTCGCGTTCGAGGATCTCAATGATACGCAAACGCTGAGGGTGCGCCAGTATTTTCAATTTCTCCGCCGCGTTCTTCAGTGCTTCAGCGGTGAGGCGGCCCTGCCGGATACAGTTTTTGTCCGAGTTCATGCAACCAACATATTAAAAAAATAAAATATGTCAATATGTAAAATCATTGGACTGGACTTCCAATCTTTGGAACTTTCCGGTTCACTGCTCCTCCCTATGAAGAAAAACAGCCGAGAAGTCGCCGCCGAAATCATTTACAACTGGATCGAAAGTGAAAGCTTTCCGGATCGCCAGCTGGCTGAAGTGAAAGACGACCGTGCCTTTGTCACCGAAATGGTCTACGGCATTGTCCGCCGCAAGCTGGCGCTCGAATATATCGAGCAGAAATTTATCCCGCGCCGTCCGGAAGACTTCATTGTTGCCGCACTGCACGTTGGGATCTATCAGCTCTGTTTCATGGATAACGTCGAAGAGTTCGCCGCCGTCCACGAGACCGTTGAGGCCATCAAAAATCGCCGTCATCCGGATGCCCTCCGTGCCGCTGGTATGGTGAATGCGGTTCTGCGAAACGTGCAGGAAGAAAAAGCGGACATTTTAAAAAATCTCCAGAAGCAGTCCGACGAAATCCGCTTCTCTCACCCGGAATCGCTCATCAACCGCTGGGTGAAGCAGTATGGCGAACGCGATACCCGCCAACTTTGTGAGTGGAACAATCAGCCGGCCGAAACGATTCTGCGCGTAGAGCCCGCCCGCATTGCGCCCGCCGACTTTATCAAAGCGCTCGAAGACGCCAAAATCTATGCCGAGCCGCATCCTTTCCAATGTTCGGAACTATTCCTGATTCTTCCGCGCGGCGTGGCTGTACCGAGTGTTCCCGGTTATAAAGAGGGCTGGTTCACCGTTCAGGACCCGGCGACCTCGGTTTCCGTCGAGCTGCTCGACCCGCGTCCCGGCGAATCCGTTCTCGACGCCTGCGCCGCGCCCGGCGGCAAGACCGCCATGATCGCCGGCATGATGGAAGGGACGGGCGAGCTGACCGCCATGGACGTTCACGACGACCGGCTCGACACGCTCGCCGACACCATCAAACGCACTGGATGGGACTTCGTCAAAATCCTCAAAGGCGACGCCGCCAAAGGCTTTCCGCAGAAAGAACAGCAGTTCGACGCCATCCTGCTTGATGTGCCTTGTTTAAATACCGGCGTATTGCGCCGCCGCGTCGATGCCCGCTGGCGCTTCACCCGCGACCGCATTGAAACGATCAAAAAGACTCAGCGCCAGATTCTAAACGCCATGTCCAAACACGTTAAACCCGGCGGACGGATGGTCTACAGCACCTGCAGTCTCGAAGTGGAAGAAAACGAAGAAATGGTCGGCCGCTGGGCGCGCGAGCATTCCGATTGGCGCCTCGTCAAAGCCAAACGCCTTTTTCCGCCGAAATCCGGAACCGACGGCGCCTATGCAGCCCTGCTCGTCCGGGCGGAGTAGTGGAGCTTGGGAGTGGTAGAGTGCCGAGTTTCCAATGATTGGAACAACAGCACTCCATTTTTCCAGACATTGGAAAACGTCGCTCCAAAAATCCGGTAATCCATTATTCCCTTATTCCTTTTCTCCCCTTATACTCCGCGGCCATGAAAGCAATGGATGCCAATTTACGCTCTGAGGTGATCCGCTGGCAGGAAAAACTGTTCAAACGGTCTGTCCGCCGGCAGACGCGTCTGCGCAAGATTAAAGAACAGGCTGGGATCACGACAGGTCAGAACTGCCTGGAGATCACGGCGGGCGACGGCATGATCAGCACCCGCCTGCGCGAAGGCGGCGGGCGCTGGAAAACGCTGGTGACCTCTTCTGCGGCCAAAGCCTCGCTCGAATGGTTTGTAGATGATCCGATCGATATTTTTCAAGCTCCGGCCATCAAAGAGGCGGACGGAACCTTTGATCTGGTGGTGATTGTGGATGCGCTGGAGCGCGTTCGTGATGATTACGCTTTCATTAAAGAATGTCACCGCGTGTTGAAGCCCGATGGGCGGCTGGTGATCACAGCGGCACGCAAAATGGTGTTTTGCCTGGGCGGTTGTCCGCTTCGCTTGATGATCGGGCTTTCATGGCGGGCTAAAGGCTTGGAGCGCAACGGCTACACAAGCGGCGAGTTCTTCGAAGTTTTAAAAGATGGCTTTGATGTGCCGGATACCGACACCTATTCGACCTGTTGCATTGAGGTTCCCGGACTGCTTTGCGAGGCGGCGGCCAATAAATTGGCCCGCGGCCTCTATAATATGCCCGGCGAAAAGACGGGAACCGAAGAATTTTATCACTACACAAAGCTAAACGCCTTTGCTGTAACGCTTTATCCAATAATGTGGTTGTTAGCTAAGCTGGAGGATAAGCTGTTATTCTTCATTCCAGGTCATAATATTATCGCCAAAACAAAACGGCGCGTCTGGCGCGCGCGCAAGCAGCCCATCCTGATTGACGGCCGTTCCATTGCCGAAGCCGCCATTAATACCAAGATCGGCACAGCCGCACCGTTTTAAGAGTGGAATGATGGAGGATTGGAATGTTGGAACGCCTTATTGTTGCGTTAATCAGGCTTTTCGGTATTCCACCACTCCAGCAATCCGCTATTCCAATAATCCCCTCCCATTGAGAGTTGACAGTGGCGGGCGAACTTGGCAGGGTTTGCGCTCTTTTTGAATTTCAGTGGAGATTGAACAATGAAACGTACATGGCAGCCTTCGAAAATTAAACGCGCCCGCAAACACGGTTTCCGTCATCGCATGGAAACTGCCGACGGACGTAAAATCCTGTCAAACCGTCGCCGTAAAGGCCGCAAACGTTTGACCGTTTGTGATGCATAAGACACTCTCACCGGAGGAGTACCCGGTGGAATCAAAAACGCTTTCCAAAAAACAGCGCCTGATTCAAGCCTCCCTCTTCGGGGAGGCTTTTGCGCAGAAAAAGAACTTTGTCGGGCGCTTTATGGTGCTCTGGCTTCGCACCGGACAGGATGCCGCGATGCGGCTCGGTGTGGTGACCAGTAAAAAAGTGAGCAACCGCGCGGTTGACCGCAATCTCGCCCGCCGCCGGATTCGCGAAATTTTCCGTCAGCACCGCGCGGAGCTTTCCGGTCCGTTCGATCTGGTGATTATCGGCCGCCGCAATCTTCTTTTTGCCACCCATGAAGAGGTGGAGGCGGAGTTCCTGAAACTGGTGGAGAAAGCGGGGCTGCGGATTCAATGAAGCGCCTGCTCATCATTCTGGTGCGGATTTACCAAAAAACCCTTTCCCGGATGAAGCCCGCTTGTTGCCGGTTTTATCCGACCTGTTCCGATTATACGGTTGAAGCCATCCAGAAGCATGGCATACTTCACGGCCTTTGGTTGAGTTTCCGGCGTATCTGCCGGTGTCATCCGTGGAACCCCGGTGGGTACGACCCCGTACCGGAAGTCAGAAATCAGGGGGCAGGGGGCCGCGGACGAAAAAACAAAACCGGGAATCAGAAACCGGATTGAACGGGTTTAATGGCTTGAACGAGGCGCGCAGCGCCGATTGAACGAAAGATACACGTTATGAAGAAAAACGATTTTATTATTGTAGGCATTCTGGTCGCACTGATGTTCGCCTGGATGAATTTCTATCCGGTGCTGGAAAAGAAATATTTCCCGAAGCCCGTCGTTGCTGAAGAGCAGATTGCCCCGGTAACCGCCGAAACGCCGGTTGTTGTGGCCCCTGTTGAAAAAGACGCCGCAATTGTCGAGGCCGTTACGGCGAAAGTTCCGGAAATTGTTCTGCCTTCCGCCCCGGAACAGCAGATGAAGCTTTCCAACGATGATGTCGAACTGACCGTTTCCTCCTATGGCGGTGCCGTGGTCTCTGCCGTCCTCAAAAACTATCCCGAGACCAACTCGAAAGAGAGCGGCCCGTTCGTTCTGGAGTTCACGAATGCTCCCGCGCTGCGCTATACCGGCCTGCCGGTTGTTGCCGGAGTTCTTGAACGGACGGATGGCGGCCTGCGCTACACCGCCGCATTGGGCGATGGACGCTTTCTTGAGCGTACGCTCAAGCTCGAAGGCGAATATCTGCTGACCATCGAAGACGCATTCGTCAACAGCAGCACTGTTCCGTGGGCTCTGCCGGAACTGCGCCTGATGACCGGCCCGATGAGCAATCCTGCCAGCACCACCTCCATGAAGGGCATTTCCACCATCGGAGTCGATTCCTTTTCCGCCGCCGACGGGGTTCACCACTGGGGTAAAGATCTGTACAAGCTGTTCAAACAGATTCCGGTCGGAACGGATCAGTTCACTTCGACTCCCTCCATGCTCGCGCCGGTTGCGCCGACTACGCCGCAGTCGGCGGACTGGATTGCCGCCAAAAACAAATTTTTTGTGCAGGTTCTCACGCCCGCAGGCACCGCCGACGGATTTGACCTCACCGTTCGTCGTGAAGGCGAAGGCAAAAAATCGGCTCCGGTCGAAGTTTCCGCCGCGTTGCAGTTTGATTCCAAGCTGGTCGGCGCCAACGAAACCCTTACCCGCAACGCCCGCCTTTATGTCGGCCCCAAAGATTATTCCTTCCTGAAAACGCAGGGCATGGATCAGGTTGAAGTGATGGAGTTCAAGAGCACCGGCTTCTTTAAGTTTATGAACCCGATCATGTACCCGATTAAGACGGGTCTGCTTTGGGGCTTGAATGCGCTGGAAAAAATGGTGCGCAACTACGGCGTTGCGATCATGTTGCTCACCATCATCGTCCGCATCATTTTCTGGCCGATCACTCACAAGGGCACAGAGAGCATGCGCCGCATGCAGGCGCTTCAGCCGCAGCTCAAAGAAATCCGCGAAAAATTCAAAGACAATCCGCAGCGCATGCAACAGGAGACCATGCAGTTCTACAAAGAGAACAAGGTCAACCCCATGGGCGGCTGCCTGCCGATGTTTGTGCAGATTCCGGTCTTTATCGCGCTCTATACCGTTCTGCGCAGCGCCATTGAACTGCGTTTTTCTAAATTCCTATGGATCAGCGACCTGTCTGAGCCGGAAAATCTTTTTGCCGGAATGATCCCGATCGTCGGTTCGCTCAACATCCTGCCGTTGCTGATGTCCGCCACCATGATTCTTCAGCAGAAACTAACGCCGTCCGCCGGTGATCCTCAGCAGCAGAAAATGATGGCCGTGATGATGCCGATCATGATGCTCTTCTTCTTCTACAACATGCCGTCCGGCCTCGTTCTCTATTGGACCACCAGTAATTTGATCATGATCCTCCAGATGATGATCAAAAAACAGAAACCGGCGGTTACGTAAGTTTTCAGGAGGAAATATGGCCAACGTAATGAAAGTTCTGAAAGACGAAATTTCGCGGATTGCCCGCAGTGAAATCAACGCGGCGCTCAAGCCGATCAAATCGGTCAACGCCAGCCAGCGCAAATATATCGCTGAGCTGCGCCGCCGTATTGAAGATCTCGAAAAAGAAAAGAAGCAACTCGTCAAAACCATTTCCAAGGCGGTTCCGGTTCAGGAAGAAACTTCTGAAGAAACGCGCGGCTGGATTTCCGGTGCCGGAGTCCGTGCGATGCGCAAGCGTCTCAAGCTGTCGCAGAAAGCCTTCGCCGAACTGGCCGGCGTCAGCCTGCCGACCGTGGCTTTGTGGGAATCCGCCAAGAACAGCGGCAAACTCAACATCCGCCGCAAAGAAGTTTTTGCCCGCCTGCAGGAAATTAAAGGCATGGGCATTCGCGATCTGGCTGTTGCCGAAGAAAAATAGGCATTACACAGGTTTCCGAAGTTTGGAAACAGCGGTACAATTCATCGCATCAAAAGGAGGGTTCCATGAGATCACTTCGTTTAGTTTTATTCCTGATTGCAACGGCATTGATCGCCGGGTGCGCATCCAGCCCGTCCGGCGATGTCTATTCCCGCAATCAGACCATGCAGGCTCAGACCATTCAAATGGGTACGGTTGAGTCGGTTCGTAATGTGCAGATCGAAGGCACCAAATCCGGTGTCGGTGCGGTCAGCGGCGGAATTGCCGGCGGTGTACTCGGCAGTACGATCGGCAGCGGCAAAGGCTCAACTCTTGCGGCGCTTGGCGGCGCAGCACTTGGCGCGGTCGGCGGTTCGATGGCTGAAGAAAAGCTGACCAAAAAAGCGGGGCTTGAAATCACGGTTCAGCTCGACGGCGGTTCACTGATTGCGGTTGTGCAGGAAGCTGATGTGATGTTTTCTGTCGGCGAGCGCGTCCGGGTTCTCTCGGGAGGCGGCACGACCCGCATCGTAAAGTAGACTCCAGCCCACTGGCATCCAATAGGGCGTGGAATAATGGAAAATTGCTGGACAGGTTTTCCGGAGGAGGCCTGTGGCCGGTTACAACACACTCGCCGTTTTACTTTGAAAAGACCGCAAGGTTACAGGCGAAAGAAGCTCCATTTGTTGAGCTATAAAACTTTGGTGATATTGTAATTACGGTCGATGCTGAAGCTTGTACAATATCCTCATGAATTTGAGTAAACAGACTGATGATCTCTTCGACAGCATGGTGCCAGTCGTCTTGCTTTCTACAGGGGTAGTTTTTTGCGGCGTTATCTGGCTCATTCATATTTTCTGGATGGCGTGTATAGGTACGCCCCCCGCTAATTATTATCTTTCCATGCCCTATGCCGGATTGAGCTATGTCTCGCTCTGCGTACTGTCATTTTCCGGGTTTATTGCTGTTGGCTTAATCCTTCTTCTATGTGGTAAGCGGAAACTGTTCTCGTTGGCATTGATCGTTTCCTGCCTATCTATCGGCACCAACACTCTGGTGATGAAAGCCATTCTGCGGAAGGGGCACCTGATGTCTATGCAAGGATTGGTGCAGGGGCTATTGGAGTTCGATTCAACCGACCCGAAGGATCCATATTATAAGCATCCATCAATGGTCCTGTTTAATCATGAGGTGCTTACAAAGGATATCAGACGGTGGAATGAGGTGGAGGCTGAGAAATTCGAGTCGGCCATTGAGCTGGTGTCCATCGCGGGAGACTGGCTGTTAGCAACCGAAGAGCATACCGGGATCTGCCGATTCGACTGTGGCGATGATGACTGGGTTTGGGATATTGACTGTTATTTGGAAGTGAATGGCGAGGTGTGGGGAAAGAAAGGGTATTTGCCGGTTAAAATTTATAAAGACGACAGTCTGTATAAAATACTTTTGTTGGGTGATGGTTGGCATGTTGCAGACTACTTTTATGATTCCGGGGACACAAATCTGATTTCGAGTCTCGAAGACGGAGTGTATCTAGAAATGGATCCGGACAAGAAATCCTTTTTCATGTATCCGGATGAAACTAGGACAGGGTTATCCCTTGGCCCATTTGTCAGAAAATAATCTGACAGCGTCGGGTTCGCCCTTGAATAATGATATGCTGCCTGTGTCTATAGTGAGTAAGTTACAAGGCTGAGTGACGGGAGGAGAAGGCCGTCAACGGGCGTGGTGGAAAGTTCAATTTTCCAATCCCTGAAAATATTCTGGTCTCGTTGTTCCAATGTTTGGGAAAACGGCTTTTCACGGAACTACGTTTTTTCATTGAAAACAGAAAGCAGTTCTTGAAGGAACGAACGCATGAAAATAGGCGATATTCTACCACCCGTTCGTAAGCTCACTGGAGAACGCAACCGAGTAAACAGCCGAGATTGAGATTCCTCCTTTATGAAAACTCATCCAAAAACTCGGAGCCCCTCCAGCGTTAGCGGGTGGTGAAAAATATCCGCCGGTTGATCGTCAATTCCGGCAAGCCCTGCTATCTAGGTTGGAACGAAGAAGCCGTTCTGAAAACGCACTTCCGAAAACAACCGGGAAAACGGGTTTTTAGGCGCCGAGGACGCAGGCAGAGTGCGCCGGAACCAGTACGGCAAAGTCGCCGGCGGCGGGCGGAATGGCTGCCGGATCTGTGGATAGAACCTGTTCCCACTTTCCGGCGGGAAGTTCGAATGAGAGATCAACCGCTTCGTTATTGAACAGAAGGAGCAGGAGGTCTTTCCCCTTAATGTACATGCCGAGCGCGCGGTCGTTCTGCCAGTTAACGGCGAGACTTTCCGGCCCGATCCATTCAACGTCTTTGCCGGTATAGAATTTTCCGGAACAGAGCGCGGGATGGGTCTTTCGCAGGGCGATCAGTTTTTTTGTAAAATCAAACAGCTCGCTGTTTTTTTCAAGAAGAGCCCAGTCGATCCATGAAATTTCATTGTCCTGACAGTAGGCATTGTTGTTGCCCGACTGCGTCCGGCCGAATTCATCGCCGGCGGTCAGCATCGGTACGCCGCGTGACAGAAAGAGGGTGGTGAGCAGATTTTTCTGCTGCTTGAGCCGCCGCGCGCAAATCACCGGATCAGCAACCGGTTCTTCATAACCGAAGTTCGTGCTGAAATTATGGTTGTCGCCATCGCGGTTCTGTTCACCGTTCGCCTCATTATGTTTGCGCTCATAAGTCACCAGGTCGGCCAGCGTGAAGCCGTCGTGTGAGGTGATGAAGTTAATGCTTTTCAGCGGCGAGCCGCCATTGTGCTGGTAGAGATCGGCACTGCCCGCCAGCCGTGTGGCCAGCGGGCCGACCGGATCTTCTCCGTTCCAGAAGCGGCGCGCATCGTCGCGGAATCGTCCGTTCCAGTCCGAGAACCGTTTGCCCGGGAAACTGCCGACCTGATAGCCGCCGAGCGCATCCCAGGCTTCTGCGATCAGTTTGACCTTTTTGAGCGCGGGCTCGGTTTCGATGGCTGCAATGACTGGCGGTTTTTCAAGCAGCTCGCCGTCTTCTCCGCGGCAGAGCACGGTGGCCAGATCAAAGCGGAAGCCGTCTACGTGCATTTCCTGCGCCCAGTATTTCAGCGAGTCAACGATCAGCTGTTGCGCGACCGGATGGTTGCAGTTGAAGGTGTTGCCGCACCCGCTCCAGTTCGCGTAGGAACCGTCGTGGTGGATGATGTAATAAGCCGCTTCATCAAGTCCGCGAAAACTGTAGATCTGCCCGTTAAACGGCCCTTCGGCGGTGTGGTTGTAGACGACATCCAGAATCACTTCGATTCCGGCGTTATGCAACGCCTTGACCAGCGTTTTAAACTCGGCAACCGCCGCGCCGGGCTCGCGCGAAGCGGCATAGCGGCTCATCGGTGCGAAAAAGGCGAGGGTACTGTAGCCCCAGAGGTTGAGAAGATTCTTACGCCCGTGGCCTTCGAGGAAAAACTCCATCTCGTTGAATTCAAATAGCGGCAGAAATTCAACTGCCGTGATGCCGAGCGACTGGAGGTGCGGAATTTTTTTGATGAAGTCGAGATAGGTTCCGCCCCCTTCACCGCGAGTGAAGCCGCGCAGGTGCGCCTCATAAATCACGGTTTTTTCGAGCGGGGTGTGCGGACGCTTTTCCCCGCGCCAGTCAAACAAATCATCCGGCACAATGCATTTCGGGAAATGCTTCCCGGTGTGGATGTGCCGTCCGGCGTCCATGCCGGTGGAGTCGCCCCACGCGCGCGGGACGTGAACCGCGCGGGCATAGGGATCGAGAAGCCACTGCTCCGGAACGGCATCCGTGCGGTAGAGATAAAGCGCGCCGGGCTTCAGGCCGGCAACGGTTGTGTGCCAGAGCGGCCCGCCGCTCATTTCGATTTCGCGGGACGGCATTTCGGCATCGGCGGAATCAAACAAGAGCAGCCAGAGTCGGTTGGCGCTGCTGTGAACAACAAATTCAGCGTCTTCTTTTCGGATGTGCAGGCCGGGTTTCATGGCCGAGAGTGTACGCAAGCGCTGGCGGAATTCAATGCTTCCCTACGCTCTGCCCGCCAAGGATTGATTTTTCCAATGCTTGGAAGAATCGCCCACTAATCACACGAATAGGCACGAATGGTTTCCACCCGTTGCCGCTTTCTTTGGTCGTTGTCCCTCTTCGCGGGGCCTCTCTCGTTGCACCCGGGTGGAACCCATCCGCGTTTATTCGCGTCATTCGCGGTTAACTTTCCAATGTTCGGAACCGGCGAGGCTGGATTTTTAGATTTTTTCTAGACATTGGAAGCCGGTACTCCGAACGTTAAAAGTTTCGACAGGACAGGGCGTTCCGTGCTTTAACTTCGCGCTTATGTATAAAAAAGGTCAGATCGTCGAGACGGAGATTTTTGATACGGCGGATAAAAACCGCTGCGTCGGAAAAATGGACGACGGAATCCGCGTGTTTGTGGAAGGTATTGCCGCCGTCGGCGATACGGTTCGCGCGCAGGTGTACAAAATCAAAAAGCGCTATCTCGTCGCCAATCTGACCGAAGTGGTGAAGTTTTCCGACCGCCGGATTGAGCCGCGTTGCAAATATTTCGGCGTCTGCGGCGGTTGCAAATGGCAGCATCTGGATTATTCCGAACAGCTGCGCATCAAGCGCAAACAGGTCGTCGACGCCCTCGAACATCTCGGTAACTTTGAAAATCCGGAAGTCGGCGAATGTATTGCGGCGGAAGAGACTTTCGGCTACCGCAACAAAATCGACATGGATTTCACTGACCGCCGCTACCTGACTGCCGACGAAATGAATATTCCGGAAGCCGAACTGAGCAAGCCGCTCGATTTTGCGCTCGGGTTCCACGCGCCGGGTTGCTTCGCCAAAGCGATTGATATCGACCATTGCGATCTCGCCTCAGAAGAAATGAATCTAGCGGTTGAAACCGTCCGCCGTTTCTGCCGCGACCGCAAGTTGCCGATTTATTCATCGTTTTCGCACGAAGGCTTTCTGCGCAACCTGGTCGTCCGGCGCGGGGAGCGCACCGGCGAGCTGATGGTGAATTTGATCACGTTGACGCATGATGCGGCACGGATGCAGGAACTCTGCACCGCATTACAGTCCGCCTTCGGCGAAAAACTGACCACCTTCATCAACGCCACCACCGACCGTAAAAATATGGTGGCATTTGGCGATCAGGAATATGTGATGTGCGGCGAGGGGAGTATCTCCGACCGGCTCGGCGAATACACCTACCGTATTTCGCCCAACTCCTTCTTCCAGACCAACACCGTGCAGGCCGAAAAGCTTTATAACGAGATTCTGACCGCCGCGCAGTTCAAAGGCGAAGAGACCGTCTATGACCTGTTCTGCGGAACCGGCTCCATCGCGCTTTTCGCCGCCAA
The DNA here is from genome assembly GCA_028692515.1 of Kiritimatiellales bacterium. Taxonomy (GTDB): domain Bacteria; phylum Verrucomicrobiota; class Kiritimatiellia; order Kiritimatiellales; family Tichowtungiaceae; genus Tichowtungia. Next base: position 11,378 of record JAQUXG010000019.1, read on the forward strand.
ACACTGCGGAAAAGTCCTCGGCATTGAACTGGTCGAAGCCGCCGTTGCCGATGCACAGAAAAACGCCGAAGAGCACGGCGCGAAAAACTGTTCGTTCCGTCAGATGGATCTGATGCACTTTGGTAAAATCCGTGCCGAGTTGGGGACGTTCGGCCTGCCGGATATTGTCATCACGGATCCGCCGCGCGCAGGCATGCACCCCAAGGCGGTCGAAATGCTGCGCGAGCTGGCGCCGCCCGTCATCATTTATGTCAGTTGCAATCCGGCCTCGCTGGCGCGTGACGGACAGCTTCTCTGCGAAGGCGGACTCTACAAGCTCATCAGCGCGCAACCGGTCGACCTTTTCCCCCAGACCAACCACGTCGAGAGCGTCGCCCGCTTTGAGCGCGGGTGAAAAATCTTGTTTGAAGACCGATTTGAGCTATAACGGACGACCATGAATTCCGAACTCAAGAAATTTATTCAGAAGCCGGCTACCGGCAGTGGTTTGACCGTGGCAGCGGGCATTTCGTTTTTCTTCAACCTCATGTGTCTTCCGCTGGTCGGCCGGGCGGGATCTCACTCGCCGAATGCCGATAAAAACCAGCTGGCGTTTCTAGGTGTGCTGGGGCTGACCTTTCTGCTGGCCGCGCTGGCAACCTGGGTGAAGATGCTTCGCCGCAAAGACGATAAAAGCCCGCTTCCGCTCTGGTCGCTCGCCCTTTGTGCGGTTTGTGCAATTATTTTCGTTCTGCAGCTGACCGGCCTTTTGGCCGTTTAGCCGGGCAATAAAAAAGGCAACTCGATTCCCGAGTCGCCTTTCCGGGCTTGTTGCCGAAAATTTCAGTTGCGGTTGCAGATACGGCGGACGAGAAAGATCAGTCCTGCGCCTAAGCCGATCATCAGAGCACTTGCGGGTTCCGGCACAGCAACCGGAGCGCTCCAGCCAACATCAATGTCGTTAGTCAGGGTTGCTCCGCTGACATCGGCATTAAATACGTTGTGATCTGTTGCATTAGCGATACTTGCCAGTCCTACAGTCCATGTCTGGTTGCTACGCAGGTTGGTATATATTTCCAGATAGTTCCATGAAACAGCAAAGTCAATGAATGTGGTTAGGCCGAAAACCCCGCCACTCTGGCCGTCCGTTGTGCGAACATAGCCATCCGTTGTGCGTCCATTACCGTTAATGTCCAGTGTGGTTTTTGCAGAGGGCTCTCCGTCTATGTC
>JAQUXG010000020.1 GCA_028692515.1 Kiritimatiellales bacterium
CGGCAACGTTCGGGCCCATGGCGTGCATGAGGAGGAAGTTGTTCGGGTTGGCTTCGAGCCCGACTTTATTGGAGACGCGCGCGGCCATCGGTACAGCCGATACGCCGGCGGATCCGATGAGCGGGTTGATCTGATCTTTGCTGAGTTTGTTCATGAGCCGGGCGAGCAGTACGCCGGATGCGGTGCCGATACAGAAGGCGGCCAAGCCAAGACCAAGAATGCCGAGCGTTTGCACGTTGAGGAATTTTTCGGCAGCGAGTTTGGAGCCGACGGCCAGTCCGAGCAGGATGGTGACGATGTTGATGAGCGCATTTTGCGCGGTGTCGGAGAGACGATCGACGACCATGGATTCTTTCATGAGGTTACCGAGCATGAGCATCCCGATCAGCGGGGTAGCTGACGGCAGTAACAGAATACAAAGGACGAGTACCATAATTGGGAAAACAATTTTTTCCGCTTTGGAGACGTGGCGCAGCTGTTTCATTTCGATGGCGCGTTCTGCCGGGGTAGTCAGCAACCGCATGATCGGCGGCTGAATGATGGGGACGAGCGCCATATACGAATAGGCGGCTACGGCGATGGCTCCGAGCAGGTTGGGCGAGAGTCGTGACGACAGGAAGATGGCGGTGGGTCCGTCGGCTCCACCGATGATGCCGATGGAGGCGGCATCCTGCAGGGTGAAGAGTCCGCCCATAGCGAGCGCGCCCATCAAGGCGATGAAAATACCGAACTGGGCGGCGGCACCGAGCAGGGCGGTTTTCGGGTTGGCGAGCAGCGGGCCGAAGTCGGTCATGGCACCTACACCCATGAAGATGAGCAGGGGGAAGACCCCGGATTGCACACCGACGGTGTAAAAGTAGTAGAGGAATCCGGCGGGCTGTCCGGGGATTCCGAATTCGGCAATGCCGGCGACCGGGATGTTCGTGAGGATGGCTCCGAATCCGATCGGCAACAGCAGCAAGGGCTCGAAGCCTTTGGCGATGGCCAGATAGATCAGGAGGAGTCCGACGAGGATCATGACAAACTGTCCAAGTCCTTGCGGGAGCAGGCCGTGAGCCGTGTAGCCTTCCGCCTCGGCGGCGGCCAGCTTGGCGGTCAGATCCGTAATGACTGCCGGGGCTACGCCATGCTGCGCCGCTTTTTCAATTACGGTGTGCACGTTGGCGAAGTGCCCGGCCGAAATTTCGGCCGCAACGGTTTTCTTGACGGCATCCTGATAGGAGGTCTGTGTTTCTGCCTCGGTTTCCGGATGCATGAACCGGTAGATCCCGGTGGATTCCCAGAGGGTTTTAAATCCTTTGGAAATTGAAATGGCTTCTTTTTTCGCTGGCAGTTTCCCGGTCGGAGCGGATTCCGCCGAAGCGAAGCCCGCCATCAAGAGGGTGGCCAGAGCAAGCAGCCCGATGGTTTTTTTGGTTTGGCTAAACATATTAAAACTCCTTGTCTAAGGTCGAAGGTCTGAAAGTCAAAGGCCGGGAAGCCACAAACTGTATGCAGACTTTGGACATTTTGACTTTCGACTTTTGACTTCTGGGTTAGTTGATCGAGGCCAGTTCCTGACCACCGCTGACCTGTTCGCCGACGGCGACGCCGACCGATGAAACCGTTCCCGTGACCGGAGCTTTGATTTCGACTTCCATCTTCATGGCTTCGAGAACCAGAATAACATCGCCCTGATTGATGTGTTCGCCAGCCGCAGTGTTGACCCGCATGACTTTTCCGGGCATCTGAGCCTTGACGATGGTGGAGTCGGCCGATTCGTGCGCAACGCCTTTGGCGGGAGCGGCGGCAATGCCGTCAGCGACTGCGATGTCGTAGCTCTTGCCGTTGACGGTTGCTTTGTCGCCGTTGACTTCGACTGCATATTTTTTGCCGTTGACGGAGACGGTATATCCGCCGGACGCATCTTTCTTAGCGGCAGCGTCTTTCTTCGGCTCGTTTTTACGTACGCCGTTGACGACGGCTTTGCCGAGCAGGAAGTCGATGCCTTTCTGTTTGCAGGCGGAGGCGATGAAAATATTTTCATCGGACAGATCGGTGATTCCGGCGTCGGTGAGCATTTTCGTCGAGGCTTTAATGCCTTTGGTCGGGTCGGCATCGTTGATTTCGAGAACCGGCTTGGTGGTCGGCTCGAGCTTGAGCTGTTCGGCGCAGATTTTGACGATTTCGGCGTCCGGGGCGACCGGTGTTTTACCGAAGTAGCCGAGAACCATTTTGCCGTAGCCTTCGGCTATTTTCTGCCAAGGGCCGAACATGACGTTATTAAAGGCCTGCTGGAAGTAGAACTGCGAGACCGGTGTGACGGATGTGCCGAAGCCGCCGAGACGAACGACTTCGCCCATGGCTTTGATGACTTCCGGGTAGCGATCCATGATGCCGTTGTCGCGCATCATCTGGGTGTTGGCGGTCAGCGCACCGCCGGGCATCGGTGAGAAGGGGATGAGCGGCTCAACTTCTTTGGCTTCCGGTGGAAGGAAGTAGTCTTTCATGCAATCTTTGAATACTTCTTCGGCTTCGCGCATTTTGTCGATGTCGACATCGAGCGAGAAATCCGAGCCGCGCAGGGCATGCCATACGCTGATGACGTCGGGCTGGCAGGTTCCGCCGGAGGCGGGAGCCATCGAGCAGTCGACCTGATCGGCACCGGCGTTGATGGCGGCCAGATAGGTGGCGACGCAGGTTCCGGCGGTGTCGTGCGAGTGGAAAACGATTTTGGTGCCTTCCGGAAGCATTTTGCGGGCGCGTTTGATGGTCTCATACACGGTGGACGGGGTGGCGGTGCCGGAGGCATCCTTGAAACAGACGCTGCTGTACGGGATGCCGGCGTCGAGAATCGAACGCAGGGTTTTTTCGTAGAAGCCGGCATCGTGCGCGCCTTCGCATCCGGGCGGAAGAGCCATCATGGAAACGACGACTTCGTGGTTGAGGCCGGCGTCGTGGATGCACTGTCCGGAGTAGATGAGGTTGTTGACGTCGTTGAGTGCGTCGAAGTTGCGGATGGTGGTCATGCCATGCTTTTTGAAGAGCTTGGCGTGCAGGTTGATGATGTCGCTGGACTGAGAGTCCAGAGCCACCACGTTGACGCCGCGGGCGAGGGTCTGGAGGTTGGCGTCCGGGCCGGCGATCTTGCGGAACTCGTCCATCATGTCGAAGGCGTTCTCGTTACAGTAGAAGAACGGAGCCTGGAAGCGTGCACCGCCGCCGGCTTCGAAGTGCAGAATTCCTGCTTCTTTGGTGGCCGCAACGGCCGGCATGAAATCTTTGGTGAATACCCGTGCGCCGTAAACCGATTGGAATCCGTCGCGGAACGCTGTGATCATGACATCAATTTTTTTACTCACTGTACCTGCCCCTTTTGGTTATCTGTTTAAATTAATTGGTATGTGCTTTGACGGCCGCAATCGCCACGGCAATCTCTGAAAAGTCGGCCACGGCGGCCGGTTTGCTGTTTTTCGGCGCAGCTTCCGGGAATAAGTATGCGAATTTTGTGAAAAATTTAGCGGACAGCTGCATCGCCACCACGAGCAGAACCAGGAACGCAAAAACCGTTCCCATTCCCACAACCATCAAAACCAAACCCTCTTCCATAGTTCTTCCTTTGCTTTATGAGCTCATTAAAATAGCCTGCTTTGTACGGGAACACGTCTAGTCGTGCGAGCGAAAACAAAGAGAAAATTTCGAAAACAAAAGTGTATGAAATTCAAAGTCAACTGGTATGAGCGACTTCCTTCCACGAACACCTTTTTGAAGGAGCTGGCAGAGCTGAAGGGGCAACTTCCGGCGGGGACGGTAGTTGCGGCACGGGAGCAGACGCAGGGGCGGGGTCGAATGGCGCGCGAATGGCTGTCCGGAGCCAATGAAAATTTAACCTTCTCACTGCTCCTTTCTGACAAAATTGAAACGCACAAATGGCCCTCCGCGACGATGGCGGCGGCCATTGCAGTGGCCGAAATGCTCGAAAAAGAGGGGATTAACGCCTCTTTGAAATGGCCCAATGACGTCTTAGTGAACGGCCGAAAAATTTGCGGAATTCTTGCGGAACGGATTTCGCAGGGACTGATTATCGGCATCGGCCTGAATGTGAACATGCAGGCGGCCGATCATATCGACCAGCCCGCCACGTCGGTTTTAATGGAAACCGGGAAACGCAGCAGCGTCGATGAACTGCTTCAAAAGCTTCTGAAGCATCTTTCTATCCGCCTCGACGAATGGGCGCAGGGCGGTTTTTCCAAGGTTCGGAAAAACTGGGAGGCAAACGTTCCAAACCTTGGAAAAACCGTCAGCGTGCGCGACGGCGGCGCGATCCGCAGCGGTGTGCTGGCCGGATTCGGCGAAAACGGCGAACTGCTGCTGCGCGGTGCGGATGGAAAAATGAACACGATCTGGGCGGGCGATGTTTTTTATGAATGAATTTAAACATATTTTACCGGGGGAGTTGGACGAGAGCGCATTCCGGCTGATCGGCAAAGAGTGGATGCTGATTACGGCGGGAACTGTGAAAAAGTGGAACACGATGACCGCCAGCTGGGGCGCAATGGGCGAGCTGTGGTTTAAGCCGGTCGTCTTCACGTTTTTCCGTCCGCAACGCTATACTCTCGAATTTGTGGAACGCGAACCGCTGTTTACGCTCTGCTTTTTCGATGCCAAACACCGCGAGGCTCTGAATTTCTGCGGTTCGCACTCGGGACGCGACTGCGATAAAGCCAAAGAAACCGGCCTGACGCCGTTCGAGGTGGCGCCGGGGGCTGTGGCGTTTGAAGAGGCCCGCCTGATTCTGGTTTGCCGGAAGCTCTATTTCCAGGATCTGGACCCGGCAAATTTTCTTGATACAGGGATTGAGAAAAATTACCCGAAGAAGGACTATCACCGGATGTTTGTCGGGGAAGTTCTTCAGACAATGGGTTCCCGGCAGGATTTTTAGTCAGGAGTTTTTTAATGTGTTCGCAACCGCCTCTTCGTCCGCTTGAGTATAACTACAGCAGCAACCGTCCCATCCGGACACTTCTCAGCCTGCTGAGCCGTCCATGGTATTTCTATGCCGGAACTGTGCTGGTCTTGATCATCAAGCACTCTCCCGTTTGGGCGATTCCCTTTCTGATTGCGCAGGTCATTAACATGTTGTCCGATCCGGCGCTCTTTACGGCTTCGCAGACGATGATTTATTTCGGCGTGGTGGTTTTGTTGATCGTGCAAAACATTCCGACGCACACTCTCTATGTTTCGATGCTGAGCGGTGCCGTGCGTGATCTGGAACGCACGTTGCGCAGTGCGCTGGTGACACGGCTTCAGCACCTTTCAATCGCCTTCCATGACCGCACGGAGTCGGGACGTCTTCAAGCCAAGGTGCTGCGTGATGTGGAGCAGGTTCAGATGTTTTGCATGCAGGTCGGGGATGCCGGTACGACCGCGGTTCTTTCCTTTCTGTTTGCCGTGATCGTCACGGCTGTTCGTCAGCCGCGCCTGCTGGTTTTTTTCATTCTGCTGGCACCGCTGATTATCGGTCTGCGTTCGATCTTTGAGCGGCGCATGCGCGAACGCAACTCAGCCTTTCGCTCAGAGATTGAACGGATGTCTGCGGATGTGACGGAAATGCTCAATATGATTCCGGTGGTGCGGGCGCACGGACTGGAAATGGAGGCGGCCAGCCGGATGGAGGCTCAGTTCGGCGCCGTCAATGAGCGCGGACGGCGGCTGGATGTGATCAATGCAATTTTCGGCTCATCCGCCTTTGTGGTATTTCAGCTCTCCATGGTAACGGGGCTGATTGTCATGAGCTGGTTCTGCCGCAGAGGCTGGATCACCGTCGGCGATGTGGTTCTTTATCAAAGCATGTTCAGTACGATTGTGATGAGCGTGTCCGGGTTGCTGAATATGTATCCGCAGCTGGCCCGCGGGGTGGAGTCTGTCCGATCCATCGGCGAGGTGCTCGAATGTCCTGATCTGGAGCATAACCGGGGGCGGCATATTGTTGACGAGCTGGCCGGACAGGTACAGTTCGAAGGCCTCACGTTTGCTTATGACGAAGGGAAAGACGCCGCGATTCGGGAGTTCTCTCTCGACGTGAAGGCAGGGGAATGCATTGCACTGGTGGGGCCGAGCGGCGGAGGAAAATCCACGCTGATGCAACTGCTGATCGGATTCCGCCGTCCTGATCAGGGCCGCATTCTGTTCGACGGACAGGATATGGAAACGCTGGATATGCGCACCGCCCGCCGGTTTATGTCCGTCGTGCCGCAGGAAACGGTTTTGTTCTCCGGTTCGATCCGCGAGAACATTCTCTACGGCCTGCGTGATATCAGTGATGAGCAGCTCCGCAGCACGCTGGCCGCTGCCAACCTGACTGAGATGGTCGATTCCTTGCCCAAAGGAATGGAGACGCGCATTGGCGAGGACGGCGCGATGCTCTCCGGCGGACAGCGCCAGCGCATTGCCATTGCCCGTGCGCTGATCCGCGACCCGCGCATTCTGGTACTCGACGAGGCCACCTCGGCGCTGGATGTGGTTTCTGAGAAAAAGGTTCAAGAGGCGATTGATCATGCCGTACAGAACCGGACGACCTTTATTGTCGCGCACCGTCTTTCCACGATTCGTCAGGCCGACCGGATTGTTGTGATGAAAGAAGGACAGATGGCGGAGGTCGGTTCGTATGATGATCTGATGGCCCGGCGCGGCCTGTTTTTTGAAATGCAGCAACTTCAACACTGAGAGACTCATTATGGAATATCGTACACTTGGGAAAACCGGAATTGATGTTTCACCCATCACAATCGGCGCATGGCAGCTCGGCGGACCGTTGTTTTTCGACGGCAAACCCGATGGCCATCCCGATCCCGGTAAAGAAAACGTCATCCGGATGATCCATGAACTGGGAGATCTTGGCGTCAATGCCATCGACACGGCGGAGCAGTACAGCGCGGGCGAATCGGAACGGCGCGTTGGCGAAGCACTCAAGGGCCGTCGCGATCAGTGGATTGTTTCCACTAAGTTCGGGTTTCGTGTCGGGCCGGGGAATACGCGCGTGGACGATTCGTCGCCGGAAACCATCCTGCCGAGCCTGGAAGGTTCGCTGAAACGGATGGGAACCGATTTTATTGATATTTACCTCTACCACTGCGCACCGCAGGTCGAAAATCTGGATGCCGGACGAACGGTGCTCGAACAGGCAAAACAGCAGGGGAAAATCCGTGCGTACGGGATTTCAACTAACAATACGGATTTGATTCGCGCGATGATTGAGCACCGGGCGGTTGAGGTGGTTCAGTTTGCTTCAAATCTTCTGGATCCTGCGACGGAGCTGAGCGCGTTGATGAAAGAGCACCAGCTTGGCACGCAAGTGCGCGGTGTCATGGCGCAAGGACGGCTGAGCGGAAAATATTTTTCTGCCGCTCCGCAGTTCCGTCCGGATGACAACCGGTCGAATCGCGGACAGGTTGATTTTAAAAAATACGCCGCGTTAGAGCCGTTTGTCCCGGAAGGTTGTACGATGGCACAGGTCGCGCTGCGCTGGGTACTCGATCGCGCGGAGCACCATACGGTCTGCATGGGTGCCAAAACCATCGGCGACTATCGCGCGGCGCTGGCGGCTCTCGACCTGCCGCCGCTGAGCGAGGAAACGAGTGCGGCTCTCGTCGCCTGTGCCGAAAAATTGCAGTGAGGCCTCCGTCCCGCCTCCGGCGGGATAAAGTTTCCAAACCTTGGAAAATTCGTCCGAAAAGTTTCCAAACCTTGGAAAAAATGGCATATAGGGTTTCCAAGGTTTGGAAGCAACTGCGTTGCGGCGCATAAGGAGGACGGATGAGCATGGCGGAATTAAATCAAATTGGCTGGGATGAGTTCAGCGGTTTAAGCTCAATCGAAAAGGCGCCGTACTTTGTTGAAAACGGCCGGTCATTTCACGCGCTGGTTGCCCAGCAGTTCAGCCGCCCGATGCTCGAAGAGCTCTGTGCACTGGCCACGTGCGTGCGCCGTACCGCAAAAACCCGCGAAGGCAGCGCCTTCCTGCAACAGCAGCTGTTTGATAAACGGGCCATGCTCTATTTTGCCCAGCCGTCGAGCCGCACCTATCTTTCCTTCTATTCCGCCTGCCAGATCGTCGGTTTGCAGACGATAAATGTGCGCGACAGCGCCACCTCCAGCGAGGTGAAAGGGGAGTCGCCCGAGGATTCCGTGCGGACGTTCAGTTCCTATGCCGATCTGATTATTATGCGTCATCCGGCAGGCGGCTTTGCCGAACGCATTGCGTGGATGCTCTCGAATACTTCACGGCCCGTACCGGTTGTTAATGCGGGTTCCGGAAAAGATCAGCATCCAACTCAGGCGCTACTGGACATTTATACGCTGGCGCGCAGCTTTGAAAACAGCGGTGGTATCGACGGAAAGAAAGTCGCCTTTGTCGGCGACTTGAAACGCGGACGCACGGTTCGTTCACTGGCGTGGCTCCTCACGCAGTATCAGGGGGTCAAAGCCTATTTCGTTGCGCCGCCCGAACTCCAGATCGGCGACGATATTCTCAAGCAACTCGATGCGGCGGGTATGCCGTACGAGATCAGCCGCGATTTTGCCAAGGTGATTCCCGAAGTGGATGCAATCTACATGACCCGCATTCAGGATGAGTGGGATGTAGACAACGAAAGCAGTCGGGTCAACACCGCGTCTTATCACTTCACCAAAGAGCATTTGAACATTCTCGGCAAGGATTCCGTCATTATGCATCCGCTTCCGCGCCGCTTGGAAATCGATCCGGCGGTCGACGGCGACCCGCGCGCGGTGTACTGGCGGCAGGTGCGTAACGGCATGTGGATTCGTGCCGCGCTGATTCTGAGTATCTTCGGTTGCGACGGTGCCGTTCGCGACTATTGTAAGGAGCATCAACTATGAAACACCTGATCTCATTCAAAGACTGGACCGAAAAAGAAATCCTCGACGTGCTGGAGCTGGCGGCCAAGGTAAAAGCCAAGCCGCAGAAGTATGCTGATGCACTGAAGCAGAAAACTCTGCTGATGATTTTTGAAAAACCAAGCCTGCGCACCCGGTTGTCATTTGAAATCGGTATGACCCAGCTCGGCGGGCACGCCATTTACTACGATATGAGCACCTCGCCGATGGGCGGCGGCAAGGAAACGATTGAGGACTCGATCAAGGTGATCAGCCGTATGTGCAATCTCGTCATGGCGCGTCTCTTTAACCATGAAGACATTCTGAAAATGGCCAAGTACGCCACCATTCCCGTCATCAACGCGCTGACCGACGACAGCCATCCCTGCCAGATTCTGGCCGACTTGCAGACCATTCAGGAAAAGAAGGGCACTCTCAAAGGGCTCAAGCTGGCTTATCTGGGCGACGGGTTCAATAACGTCACCCATTCACTGATGCGCGGATGCACCAAGCTGGGGATTCATTGCAGTGTGGGTTCACCTGAAGAGCAGATGCCCGCCGTTGAAGTCACCGAAGCCTGTGCGCAGTATGCACAGGAATCCGGCTGCGAGCTGGTCGTCACTGATGATCCGGTCGAAGCCATCAAAGATGCCGACGTGGTTTATACCGACTCCTGGATGAGCTATCATATTCCGAAGGATGAAGAGGCCGCGCGCGTTAAACTGTTCACCCCGTATCAGGTGAATGCAGAGTTGATGAAAAATGCCAAACGGGATGCGATCTTTATGAACTGTCTGCCCGCGTTGCGCGGCGCCGAGCAGACCGCTGAAGTCATCGACGGCCCGCAATCCGTCGTCTTCGACGAGGCCGAAAACCGGCTCCATGCCCAGAAAGCCGTCATGCTCACCCTGTGCGGTGTGGCTTGAGGAATTGAATGAAACAGATTGTTCTGCTGTTTTTCGCTGCGGTTTGTTCCGCCTCAGCGGAATGGATCGTTTTGGAAAATTGCAGGCTGGTTGAAAATCAATCCAACGATGGCGACAGTTTCGTTGTCGAGTGTTCAACGCCATATCGCGGCGAAACGCAGAACCGTTTTCGGCTCTATTTTGTCGATACCGCCGAAACCGATTCAAATTCCGACTTCAAGCGCGAGCGGCTGAAAGAGCAGGCGGCGTATTGGGAAAGCGACAATCCGGACGTTGCCCTCAAGATGGGCCTGCGCGCCGAACAGACCGTCAAAAAATGGATGCGTTCCAGCTTTTCGGTCTACACACAGGGCGAATATGCACCGAGTATGGGCGCACCGCGCTATTACGCATTGGTTCAAATCGGCGGTCGCTGGCTCGACGAACTGCTGGCGGAAGAGGGGTTGGTCCGGATTTACGGCGACGGTACCGATCTGCCGGATGGAACCTCCGCCGACAACCATTGGCGTAAGCTGCACGAGCTGGAACGGGCCGCCCGCAGTGCAGGGCTTAACGGCTGGCGAACTGCACCTGAAAAAGAAGAGAGGGGCACGGAAGCCAAAATCGTTGAACGGCACGATGCCGCTCTGACCCGCGACGCCTGGATTTATTCGACGAAAGACGGCCGCAAAGTGATGGCTTTGCTGAAAGGAACCCCAGTCAGTGTGCTGGGTTCTGCCGACGGTTCACGAGTGCGGATTCGTTTTAAACAGAACGGCACGGTCTACGAAGGGCTTTGCGAAAAGAGCAGTCTGGACTAAAAAAGCCCGCCATACAGATCTCTGGCGGGCGGAATCCGGTCGGATTCTTTGAACGCTTAGAAGTCCTTGTCCCAGAACCAGATAACCTTTGTTTCACCTTTGCTCGCAGCCGATCCGGCACCTTTCAGCCCGGGCTCTTTAATCATTGTCCGGCTGACACAGGAACTGCACAGAAGCAGAAGAACTGCCGTAAAAATAAACTTTTTAATCATGATTCATCATCTCCTTGTAACCGCGAACACTCCCAAAGACAGCTGAGGAACCGACCTGTTCAATTTCTTATCTAGAAGGAGACGGCGCAAAAGTTGATTGCCTCGATTTTTGCGGCGACCTTGGCGAGTATCTTTTCTGGCAGCGGCTGGCTGACTTTGAGAATCGCGATGGAACGTTCGCCGCTCTTGTCGTGCGGATTGCGTACGTCGTCGATATTAATGCCGTCCTTGGCCATCGCTCCGGCAATCTCGCTGAGCACACCCGGGCGATCCATGTAGGTGAAGAGGGCGAGGTGGCCGCTCGGCTCAAAGTAGAGTTTATCGAACGCGCCGATGCGCGAGATCATCATCGTCCCTTCGGCAACCGTGCCGCGCACGCTGATGCGGCGCAGATTGTCTTTGTCGACGCTGGCCATGAGGTCGATGGTGATCGAGTTTCCGTAGCCCTTGCTTTCGTCGGGTTCGCGAACGGAATATTCGATTCCCATTTCTTTCAGGAAGGCGATAGCGGCTTTCGGATCCATTGAGCGGTCGAATTCATCGCTGAGAGCACAGACGACCGGGACGGCCAGCCATTTTCCGAAGCGCTGGAGATCGCCATAGAAGCTGGCTTCGATGCGACTGAGTTTGGTGTCACCGCCGATCATTGCGCGGGCCAGTCGGGTAATGGTGTTGGTGAGTTCGGCGTAGGTTTCGTCGAGGCCTTCCGGAATATCGCGGTTGACGATGTAGGAGGTGACGCCTTTGCTATCAAAATCGATCAGCTGTTCGGCTGAACGCTTCGCGGCATTAAAGTTGGCTTCTTTGGTCGAAGCCCCCAGATGCGGAAGCATAATGTCAGCGATGTCGGTGACGCTCTTGGGGCCTTCGGCGTCTTTGGAATAAACGTCGTTCAGGAAGCGCAGTCCCTTTTCCGCCTTGATGGCGCGCAGATCGTTTTCGTTGATGACGCCGGAGCGGGCGCAGTTGACGATGGTGGCACCTTTTTTCATAACACCGAACAGATCTTTGTTGATGAGCCCCTTGGTGTGTTCGTTTTCAGGGATGTGGAGCGAAACATAATCGCTCTGCGCAAAAAGGTCTTTTAGCGAAACCAGTTTGGCACCGATCCGTGCGGCGGCTTCTTCGGAAAGGATGGGATCGAACGCGATAATTTTGCATTCAAAGCCGCTGAGTCGTTTGGCAACCAGTTTGCCGATGGCGCCGAGGCCGACGATTCCGACGGTTTTGCCGGTGACTTCGCGGCCCATGAATTTGGATTTTTCCCATGCGCCGGTGCGGGTAGAGACATCGGCGGCAATCAGGTGGCGGGCATCGGCCAGCATGAGGGCAACGACTTCTTCGGCGACGGCGTTGGCGTTGGCACCGGGCGTGTTCATGACGTCGACTTTTTTCTGTCGCGCGTGTTTGGCATCGATCGTGTTGTACCCTGCGCCGGCGCGGATGACGACCTTTAGCGAGGGAAGAGCGTCAATCAGTTCGGCGGGGACTTTTTCACTGCGAACGATCAGGGCGTAGGTGTCAGGATGCTGAGCGGCGAGCGCGGATAGTTCGGTCTGGGCATCCTGCACAACGGTGTAGTTTCCGTTGGCTTCGAGAAGTTCTTTGGCAATCGAATCGAGTTTGGTTGGAATCAGTACTTTTTTCATAATTTTCTCCGCAGAAAGGGTTGAATGCCCTCCACGGTAATCGGCAGACCGGAGCGAATCAAGTTCAGATAAACTTTTTCAA
>JAQUXG010000021.1 GCA_028692515.1 Kiritimatiellales bacterium
TCACTCAGTTGCTCGAAGCGAAAAGCAAAGAGATCGGTGACACCGTCACCATCAAGCGCTACACCCGCTGGCAGCTCGGCGACGCCTAAGTTTTCCAATGTTTGGAAAACCCGAAAGCCGCCCCTCACCGGGCGGCTTTTTTTTGTTTAGCCACAAAAACACAAAAACTGTTTCATCTACATCTGCTCAAAAAAATTGCCTTCTTCTCCCGAACCGATTAAAAATCCTGCGTTCACGGCCTCAAGCAACACACATCGATCTTCCTGCTTAATAAACTGTTAGGAATCAAAAAAATGGAAAATGGACAAACAGTCGGATTCTTCATGGCAATCGTGAACATTATTCCCGGCATCCTTCTTTCCTGGTTTTACAAACCCATCGGAACCTATATGTCAAACTGCGGAAAAAAACTTCATCTTGATAAACTGCTTAACGCCAAATTGTACGAAGAACACCATTCCAGAAAGTTCATTTTAGTGGTTGGAATTTGGCTGATCACATGGGGGCTGATTGCTTTCTTTCTGCTTCCCGCGATCATGGGAAAAAACTCCTAACCAGACAGGAAAAAACGGTGAAAAAAACAACTTCGCTTTTGCGCTCTTTGCGTTCGTTGCCGTTTCCTTCGGTCACTGCTTTCGCAAGCTTAAGCCCGTCTCCCGTTGGTCGGCTCGCGGCTAAATCTCTTCCCTCTTGAGCAGGCAGGCGTCACCGTAGGAATAAAAGCGGTAGCCCTTTTCTTTAGCGTGTTCGTAGACGGCGTGCATTTTTTCCAGCCCGGCGAAAGCGGAGACGAGCATAAAGAGCGTGGAGCGCGGCAGGTGAAAGTTGGTCAGCAACAGATCGACGATTTTAAACTGATAGCCGGGCGTGATGAAAATCTCAGTCTCCCCCGCAAACGGATGAATCTGACCCGGTGCCGTCGCGGCACTTTCGAGCAGGCGCAGTGAGGTGGTTCCGATCGCAATAATCCGTCCGCCCGCCATGCGCGTGGCGTTGATGCGGTCAACGGTATGCTGAGAGATTGTCCCCCACTCCGCGTGCATTTTATGGTCTTCGGTGTTGTCCACTTTGACCGGCAGAAAGGTTCCGGCGCCGACATGCAGGGTGACGGTTTCAAAACCGACACCCCGTTTTTCCAATGTTTGGAAAAGTTCCGGCGTAAAGTGCAGTCCGGCGGTGGGTGCGGCGACGGCACCCTCCTCTTTGGCGAAGACGGTCTGATAGTTTTCGCGGTCGCTGGCGGTGAGCTCGTCGTCGCGCTTGCGCTGGATGTAGGGCGGAAGCGGCATGCGACCGTATTTTTCCAAACATTGGAAAAGTTTTTCGCCGCCGCAGTTAAAGCGCAGGCGGATATCGCCGCCCTCGCGTTTTTCGACGACCTCGGCAAAAAAGTCGTCGGCAAAATCAATCAGGCTTCCGGGCTTGAGCCGTTTGCCGGGCTTGGCAAAGGCAAGCCATTCGTTATCGGCAGTGCGCATGTGAAGCGTGGCCTCAATTTTGACCTCGCCGCGCACGCCGTCGAGCCGCGCCGGAATCACTTTGGTGTTGTTGCCGATCAGCAGGTCGCCGGGCTGGAGCAGATCCGGCAGGTCGCGCATAATGCGGTCGGCAAAGCTCTCGCCGGTGAGGTCGAGCAGGCGCGCGGAGTCGCGCGGGCTGGCCGGACGGTCCGCAATAAAGCACTGCGGCAGGTCAAAATTGAAAAGGTCTACTTTCATTGGAGTCATGGAGGGTGGAGTATTGGATGACTGATTTCAACACTCCATTACTCCGGCACTCCACTCTTCCATCCGTCGGTCTCTACTGGTATGCTTCGCGGCTGAATTTAGAAAGCAGACTCTACATGGGAAAACCGGACAATTTAACGGCTTTTGTAAGCGAGATCTTTAGTTCCGCGCAGGGCGAAGGGGTCAATATCGGCCGACGCCAGCTTTTTGTGCGGTTTGCCGAATGCCATCGCAACTGCCTCTATTGCGACACGCCGGTCGAACGAACAGAGTTTGCCGCTATTGAACGCGAGCCGGGCAGCGGACAGTTTGAACAGATTGCAAATCCTCTTTCACCTCAAGCACTTTTGGATCTTCTGGGCGGAATGAACCGTCCGGAGTTCGCCCACGACGATCTGTTTATCACCGGCGGGGAGCCTCTTCTGCAGGCAGATTTTCTGACGGAATTCCTGCCGAAAGCCCTTAAACTGCTCAACCTGCCGGTTCATCTCGAAACCAGCGGTGATCTGCCGGAGCCTTTCGAAAAAACGGTGGAGTGGGTAGATCATGTGCTGATGGATATCAAACTCCCCAGCGTGACCGGCGAGCCGGAAGCATGGGAAATGCATCGCGCCTTTCTGGATATCATTGAGCGTGAGGACGCCGGAGCCACCATTAAACTGGTGGTCAGTGCCGATACATCGGATGCCGATCTTAGCCACGCCGCAGAAATCATCCGCGACTCCGGCACGTTGGCTTCCGTGGTTCTGCAACCCATGACGGCCGCCTCAAAAACCGACCGCGTGCCGTCCGCAAAACAGGTTTTGACCTGGCAGTCGCAAATGGCAGTCGCGCTTGGCCGCAGCGTGCGGGTGATTCCTCAATCGCATAAACTCATGGGATTATTATGAAGAAAAAGGCGGTCATTCTATTGAGCGGCGGACTGGATTCCGCAACCGCACTGGCGATTGCCAAATCACTGGGCTTTGACTGCTATGCCCTCTCCTTCCGCTACGGTCAGCGTCACGCCGTCGAGCTGGAATGCGCGGATCAAGTTGCCAAAACGCAAGGCGTAGTGGAACACCGCATCGTGACCATCGACCTCGGCGCATTCGGCGGCTCGGCGCTAACCGATCTGAATATCGACGTGCCACACGAAGCGGGTGCAGAAGATGAAATCCCGATCACCTATGTTCCGGCGCGCAACACCGTGTTTCTCTCCTACGCGCTGGCATGGGCTGAAGTGCTGGGAAGTACGGATATTTTTATCGGAGTCAACGCGCTCGACTACAGCGGGTATCCCGATTGCAGGCCCGAGTTTATCGCCGCTTACGAGAAGATGGCCAACCTCGCCACTAAAGCGGGCGTGACCGGAAATAAACTGACCATCCACACGCCGCTGATTTCATGGACGAAAGCGCAGATTATTCAGAAAGGGTTGGAGCTGGGCGTGGACTACGGCAGTTCGTCCAGCTGTTATGACCCCGCGCCGGACGGCAAAGCCTGCGGCACCTGCGATTCCTGCCGCCTGCGACTCAAAGGATTTAAAGAAGCGAACGCAACTGATCCGAGAACGTATCAGTAAAATTCGAAATACGAATGTCGAAGCACGAAACAATTGAAAAACACCAAATTAGAAACTCATAAAACATATTTGAATTTATATTTTTGAATTTGTTTCGGATTTCGAGTTTCGTGCTTCGAAATTAAAGGAAATTGATATGGCTGAAATGGAAATTTATAAAACCCTGCGTTTTGATGCCGCCCACCGTCTGACCGGCGTGCCGCCAACCCATAAATGCTCGGCCATGCACGGACACGGGTTTGAAATCCAGGTTTTCCTGCGCGGGCCGGTCGATCCGAAAACCGGATTTATCATGGATTTCGGCGACCTTGCCAAAGTATGCGAACCGGTCCTCAAACAACTCGATCACGCCATCCTGAACGAAATTGAAGGACTGGAAAACCCGACCAGTGAGAACATGAGCGTCTGGATCTGGAACATTCTGAAGCCGCAGCTCCCCCTGCTCTCCAAAATCATCATCAAAGAGACAGAAAGCTCCGGTTGCATCTACACCGGCGAATAGTTTTCACGCATTGGAAACGATTAATCCGCGGAGTCCACGCGAACACTGGAGCGGATGCCGCCGCGCGCAGTGAAGTCGCCGACGACAATCAGGTGTCGCGGTTTGAGCAGTTCAAACAGATCGCTGTAAATCCGGTTGGTGACATCTTCGTAGAACGACCCTTCGTTGCGGAACGAAAAGAGAAACAGCTTGAGCGACTTGCTCTCAACGCAAAGCTGATCCGGGACGTACTCAATGGTAATGCGCGCAAAATCCGGCTGACCGGTGATCGGGCAAAGCGAGGTAAACTCGTCGGTTTCGAAGGTAATCCAGTAGTCGCGTTGCGGATTGGAGTTTTTAAAGGTTTCAAAAATGGACGCATCCGGTTTTGTCGGATAGTTTATTTCGCCTTTTTTCAATAACGTTAAACCTTCTGTATTACTCATCATCTACTCCTCACCTAACTTAACCGCGAATGAACGCGAATATACGCTAATGAAAATATCCTGCAACAGAACTGTGATTCGTGTTTATTCGTGTTTATTCGCGGTAAAAAACCGAACTACCTCTTCGAATCCGTTCCACACCTGATCGGCGGTAAATTCACCGGAATGGCCGATGCCGTAAGTGACAAAACCGCTCTTGACCCCGGCGTTGTGCGCGACTTCCAGATCGGTGTGGTGGTCTCCGATCATCCAGACGTCTTCCGGCTGGGCACCGGATTCTTCCAGTAATGCAAAAATACCGTCCGGCGAAGGCTTCAGGTTTGGCACATCGCCACCGCCAATGATGCGGAAGAAAAGTCCGCCGACATTCAGATGATTGAGAATCGTGCGGGACGGATTTCCCGGCTTGTTGCTGAGTACCGCGAGCGCGTGTCCGGCGGCGGCGAGTTTCTTCAATCCGTCTGTAACGCCAGGATAGAGGGCCGTTTCATCGAGCATATGTTCGGCATAGAATTTTTTATCGAGTGCCAGCGCCTCTTCAAGATTCACGTCTGCCCCCTGCAGCGAGCGCTCCACCAGCTTGCGGATGCCGTCTCCGACAAATCCTTCAATGATCTCCACGCTGAGCGGCGGCACGCCGTAATGCGCTCTCATCAGGTTGATACCGGTTGCTAAATCGGCCCGCGAATCGACTAAGGTTCCATCTAAATCAAAAATCAGCAGTTGTTTTTCCATAAGGCGGAGCATTAAACCTCATCCTTCTCGCATTTTCATGACTAAACTTACAGAAAAGTAATGTATTCCGGCTTGAAGCTGAATGACGGGCCGCTATGCTCGGGGCTGTTATGTTCATCGAAGTCACAACCAAAAAACAGATCCATACCGTCGCCCGCCTTGCGAAGGAAATCTGGACAGAGCACTATGTTCCAATCATTGGAAAAGAGCAGACAGAGTATATGCTGAACGAGTTTCAATCGATCGATGCCATTACCCGGCAGATTCAAAAGGATCATTGTCTCTATTTTCTGGTCGATCCGGAAGACCGCCCCATCGGCTATCTGGCCGTTCAGCCGCGCGAGGAGGATCTGCTCCTCAGCAAAATCTATCTTGAACGAGCCTCGCGCGGACACGGCTTCGGACACAAGACGATCCACTTTGTTGAGGAGCTTGCACGGGAACTCGAAAAACCGGCCATTACACTGACCGTTAATCGATATAACAGCAACTCCCTCGCCTCCTACAGCCGGTGGGGATTCCGCATTGTAGATCAGATACGTACAGACATCGGAGGCGGGTTTTCGATGGACGACTATGTCATGCAAAAAAAAACCGCCTGACGATTATCCGCGGGCGGTTCCGTTTTTATAGAACGGCAGCTCAACCACGCTGGCCGGAAAAAGTTTCCCGCGGATTTCCACGTCGAGAACCGTTCCAAGCGCGGCATGTTCCGTTTTGACAAAAGCCAGCGCAACCGCTTTTCCAAGACTTGGAGAAACGGAGCCGCTAGTAACCATCCCCGTTTCCAAGCCTTGGACCTGAGGTATTCCGAAAGTGCTTTCGGTATTTCCCGAAAGAAGCGACCTCTGGAGCGGCAAAAATACTTTGTCGTGAGCGCGTGCGGCGCGCTTGCTGTCGAACTCCAGCGCCACCAGAAATTCCTGCGGACTGGCGAGATCCCGCTGAACGGCCTCTTCGCCAATAAATCCGCCCTCTTTTCGGATAAACATCCCGCGGCTGGTGGCGACCGGCGTGCGGTCGAGAGAAAGCTCGTGACCGTAGAGCGAGTAGCCCATTTCCAAACGGAGCGTGTCACGCGCGCCAAGGCCGACCGGCTTGATGTTTTCGTTGTCGAGCAGTGCGCGCCAGATGCGTACGGCCTCGGTGGCCGGAAAATAGAGTTCATAGCCCCAGTCGCCGGTGTAGCCGGTGCGGCTGAGCAACATCTCTGTTTCCAAGGTCTGGAAACTTTCCGCCTTAAAATATCCAAGGTCTGGAAGTTTTTTGCCGAAGACCGTTTCGAGGTCGGCGTGCGCGGCCGGCCCCTGCACGTCGAGCTTGGCCATGCCGTCAGACAGGTCGATAAAAACGGTTTCCGGAGAAAGATTCTGCTGAATCCACGCGGAGTCACCGTCGAGTGTGGCGGCGTTGACGACGAGCATGTAGCGCTCTTCGCCGAGTCGATAGCAAGTGAGGTCGTCGATGACACCGCCCTGCTCGTTGAGCATAAATCCATAGCGGCATTGGCCGATTGCCAGCGTGGAAACCTTCATGGTCAGCAGCTTTTCAAGGTCAGCGCAGGCGGTCGGGCCGATTAGTTCAAATTCGCCCATGTGGCAGATGTCGAACAGCCCGGTTTTTGTGCGGGTGTGTTCGTGTTCAGCCAGAATGCCTTCGTACTGAATGGGCATGTCCCAGCCGCCGAATTCAGCCATGCGCGCGCCCAGCGCAACGTGTTCTTCGTGAAGTGGTGTCGTTTTCAAAATTGTTTCAGATCCTTCCATGTATAGCGCGGCACACCGTCAACAAACCGGCCCGCGCCGTTTTCTATCATCACAACCGCACAACCGGCGGCCTGCGCAGCCTCCACGCCCGACGGGCTGTCTTCAAAAACCAGAACCTCTTCCGGGTTTAATTTCAGATTTTTCAGCGTCAGAGTATACATCTCCGGATCGGGTTTGCGATGCGTTACGTCATCCGCCGTAATAACGGATTCAAAGAGATCGATCAGCCGGGCCTCAACCAGCACCTGCTTCACAAAACAACGCGGCGAATTGCTGGCTAGCGCCAGTCGCATCTGATTGCGCCACTTTTTAATAAACGCCTCAACCCCGGAGAAGACCTCCACCTTGAAGTTCCGTTCCACATGGATGCGCTTTTGCTTCAGCACTTCATCCGGATCCAGACTCAGCCCGTGGCGCGCCGCCAGAACCGGTGTGAAAATATCGGTGTGTGCCTCGAAAAACTCGCGCCGCTCCTGCGGAGTCAGCTGATAGCCGCTCAGGGTTTGAACCGCATGCTCAAACCCGTCGGCGTGATATTTCTCCGAGTTGACCAGCGTCCCGTCGAGGTCAAAAATAAAGGCCTTATATTCGTCTAAATAGGTTTTCATACAGGCATTGAATTTCCCGTATAAAACTTCCGCTGGAAAGAAACTTTTGAGAGATTGTTTCCAATGTTTGGAAAAACCTCAAAATTGAACCTGTTCAGCGCCCTTTTTGCCATCCTAACGGTTGGCGTCATGACGCTGTTTTTCAACCTTTATGACCCATGGCAGCCCGTCGGCCCGGAACTGATCCCGGACGGAGGCTTCAATACCCCGTCGGCAACCAATGTCTGGAGCGGCTGGAACGAATGGACGCAGCTGGTTCCAGACGGCGGTTTCGGCGGCTCACCGGGAGTGGTACTGGCCACTTCTTCGAACCAGAACGGAATTCTGCGCTTCACCGTGTATGACCTGACCCATATCCCGGCCTTCCGCGTCTCCCTGCGCGCAACGGCACAAGGCATTGTTCGAGGAAAAAATGGCTATCACGTTCCGCGCGCCATTTTTTTCTACCACGATGCCTCCGAAAAAAGTCTGTATAACCTGCATCACGGCATCATGGATATCTCAAAAGACACCGGCTGGAAACGCTACGTGGACGTTTTTCCGGTACCGGTTGGAGCCGCCAACGCCCGGTTTCATATTCAAAATTTAGGTGTCGCCGGAACCCTGCAAGTCGACGACCTCTCGGTGATTCCCGTCCGGGAGCGCCCCTCCGCACCCTGGTGGAAACTGTTTTTCGGAATACTCTGGATGACGGCCTTCGGGCTTTGTCTATTCGCCCTGCGCCCGTGGACGCACCGACTTGGCTCTCTGATCATGCTGACGCTAACCGTGATCATGATCGGCATTGTCGTGCCGGGAAAACGGCTCGACAGCTCAATTGAGAAAACCCTGCATGCCGCAAAAAACCTGATTCCAAAACCTGCCCCGGCTCCCGCGCCGGTGGTTCAGGTCGCAAAAACCGTCCCCGCGCAAACCGCCGTGCCGGTCAAACCGAAAGCGGAACCGGTCGTCGCCCTGCCGCGAACCGGTGTTGAACACGTTCACCTGATCGGTCACTTTGTTATGTTCAGTCTGCTGGCGTTTCTATCGGCGCTCTCCTGGATTTCAGCGCCGCCCTCTCTGCGGCGGATTTCGACGGTTTTCGCCTGTCTGGCCTTTTTTGCCGCCGCCACGGAGGTGCTTCAGTTTATCCCCGCAGGCCGCTCGGCCAGCCCGAGCGATCTGCTCGTTGATACCTCCGGCATGGCCGGAGCCGTTGTTCTGGCCGCCCTGCTGCGCCTCATAAAACGTGATAAACATTGATTGAACGCGTCCATGCCGCTACTCTGTCCCGCTTCACTATGAACAACTTTAAACTCATTCGGGAACAGTTCGTCAGCGAGTTCAACGGCAAGGTCAAAGAGTACCGCCACGAACCGACCGGCGCGGAAATCATCTGCGTTGAAAATACGCACAACAACAAAGCGTTCGGCATCACCTTCCGCACCCCGCCCGCCGACTCCACCGGCGTCGCTCATATTCTCGAACACACCGTCCTCTGCGGTTCGCGCAAATACCCGC
Source organism: Kiritimatiellales bacterium (assembly GCA_028692515.1). Taxonomy (GTDB): domain Bacteria; phylum Verrucomicrobiota; class Kiritimatiellia; order Kiritimatiellales; family Tichowtungiaceae; genus Tichowtungia. Next base: position 8,828 of record JAQUXG010000021.1, read on the forward strand.
TCAAAGACCCGTTTGTTCAGCTTTTGAAAGGCTCGTTGCAAACCTTCCTCAACGCTATGACCTATCCGGATAAAACGGTCTATCCAGTCGCCAGCCAGAACGAACAGGACTTCTACAACCTCGTCGATGTTTATCTCGATGCCGTCTTTTTTCCACGCATCACGCCCGCCTTCTTCCGGCAGGAAGGCTGGCACTACGAACTCGAAAACGTCGATGCACCGCTCACCTGCAAGGGCGTTGTGTACAACGAGATGAAAGGCGTCTACTCCTCGCCCGACAGCATTCTGATCGAACGCTCCCAGCAGGTGCTGTTCCCCGACACCACCTACGGCCTCGACTCCGGCGGCAACCCCGCAAAAATTCCGACCCTCACCTATCAGGAATTCCGCAAATTTCACGAAACCTATTATCACCCGTCAAACGCCCGTATTTTCTTCTATGGCAATGACGATCCGGAACGCCGCCTCAAGACTCTCGGCGAATATCTCGACGGTTTCAAATGTCTGGAGGCTCCGCCGGACTCCTCCATCCCGCTGCAGAAACCGTTCGACAAACCGATCTCCGTGGAAGAGCCCTACACCGTCAGCGAAGGAGAAACACACGCCTTTATCACCGTCAACTGGGTCATCCCCGACGGCATCCTCCACTTCGCGCTGATCATCCTCGACCAGATTCTCACCGGCAACTCCGGCTCGCCGCTGCGCAAAGCGCTGATTGAATCAGGACTCGGAGAAGACATCACCGGCTTCGGACTCGAAACCAACCTGCGTCAGCCCGCCTGGTCGATCGGTATGAAAGGAGTAGAAGTTCCAAACCTTGGAAAAGTCGAAGAGCTGATTTTCCAAACCTTGGAAAAACTGGTCAAAGACGGCATTGATCGCGGCGACATCGAAGCGGCAATGAACTCTTTTGAATTCGACCTGCGCGAAAACAACCACGGCAGTTTCCCGCAGGGGCTCTCCGTCATGCTCAACATGCTCGAAACCTGGCTCTACGGCTGGGACCCGCTCGGCCTCGCCGCCTACGAACACCCGCTCGCCGAACTTAAAGAAAAAATCGCCGGCGATTCCCGCTATTTTGAAACCCTCATCGAAAACATCCTGATCAAGAACCCTCACCGCGCCACCGTCCGGCTGATCCCGGACAACGACAAGGCCGCTCGGGATGAAGCGGAAGAAAAAGACCGCCTGAAAGCCATTCGTGGAAGAATGATTCCCGACGAGCTGACCCGTACCGTCACCGCCGCCGCCCGCCTGCTGGACATGCAGAAAACGCCGGACACGCCCGAGGCGGTTAAAACCCTGCCGCTGCTCAAACGCGCCGACCTCGACCCGAAAATCCGCACCATTCCGCGCGACGTTGAACAACGCGATAATGCCACCATCCTCTTTCACGAAATTTTCACCGGCGGCATCGTCTATGCCGACATCGGCTTCAACCTGCACGTCCTTGATGCCGAAGACCTGCCATGGGTTTCTCTGCTCGGCAGCATGCTTCTCGAAATGGGCACGCAGAAAGAAGACTTCACCTCTCTCTCGCGACGCATTGCGCAGAAAACCGGCGGCATCCACGCCTGCCCGTTTCTTGCCGCGCTCGAAAACTCGCCCGAAAGCGCCGCACATCTTTTCCTGCGCGGAAAGTGCATGAGCGCACAGACCGGTGACCTGTTTGACATTCTGCGCGAAATCCTTTTCGCCCCCGCCTTCAACAACCGCAAACGCTTCAAAGAGCTTCTGCTGGAGCAGAAGGCTGAAATGGAAAGCTCGCTCATTCCCAGCGGACATTCCGCCGTGATGTCGCGCCTTAGAGCGCACTACCACGAGGCGTACCGCGCCGGCGAAGCCATGAGCGGAATCGAAGCCCTCTTTTTTCATCGCGACATGCAGAAGAAGATGAAGGAAGACTGGCCCGGCATCGTCGCGCGCCTCGAAGGCATTCTTCAGAAGCTGATTGCCGGCGGACTGATTGTGAACATCACCGCCGATGTCAAAGACCGCACCGCGGTTTTCCAAACCTTGGAAAAATTCATCGCAGATTTTCCAATGCCTGGAAAAAACGGTTCCAAGGTTTGGAACTTTCCGGATTCACCGGCAAAATCCGAAGCCCTACTGACGACATCGCGCGTCAACTTTGTCGGCCGCGCCATCAATTTGTACGACAACGGCTACAAGATGAACGGTTCTGCGTTGGTGATCACCAAATATCTGCGCACGGCATGGCTCTGGGAAAAAATCCGCGTACAGGGCGGCGCGTATGGCGCCATGTGCGGTTTCGATCCGAACTGCGGCGCCTTCGCCTTCGCCTCCTACCGCGACCCGAACCTGGCCGCCACGCTCGATGCCTACGGAGAGACCGCCGACTTCCTGAAAAATGTTCAGATCGACGACGACGAGCTGACCCGCTCACTGATCGGCGCCATCGGCGGAATCGATACATATCTGCTGCCCGATGCCAAAGGCTACACCGATCTGGTTCGCTATTTGACCGGTCATACCGCCGAAAAACGTCAAAAACTGCGTGATGAGCTGCTTTCGACCACAGCCGATGATTTCAAAGCGTTCGCCGGGTTTCTGAATATGGACAATGCGGTCACCTCCGTTCTCAGCTCAAAAGAAGCGGTCAAAACGAGCGGAGTATCGTTTGAGAACACGCTGAAAGTTTTATAAAACAACCCGCTTTTCGATCGAGTTATGACGAAAGTCTGTAACATCATCCTGATCCTGCTGCTCGGCCTGTTTTTTTATGCCGGGTACCGGAAAAGTCAGTTGCCGGTTTTTTCAGAATTTCCTGCAATCACTCAACAGGAACCCGCACAGACCCCCACAACACGCCAGCCTTTTGACGTACTCATCAACGGAGAAAAATACGTTATCACCCCGCTGTTTAATTATGAGATCTCGGGGCTTGTCGTCTCCTGCCACTTCAGCAAAATGCTGGCTGAATATCGCTGCGATGATCTGAACATTATGGATGCCGGAATGATCTGGGGCAGCAATCTGAATCCGGCCATTTATACATCAATAAAGTTCTATAACAACGGCGTCTTCCTGCACTTTAAGCCTGCAAGCCGGGATCTCTGGCAGAAATTCGATCTGAACCAAATGTCAAACAACCACTTGCTTTGCACCAATCCAGAGTTGAATGAAAAAATTAAAGCGCTGAAACGCGGAGACCTGATCACAATCAAAGGCTGTCTTGCCGCCTATCAGCAGCAAAACGGATGGCATCGCGGAAGCAGTACCGTTCGCACAGACAAAGGCAACGGCGCCTGCGAAACCGTCTGGGTGGATGAATTCACCGTTTTAGAATCCGGCAACAGACACTGGCTCCTCGCCTGTAAAATCAGTCTGGCGGCTTTCTTCAGTATCATTCTGCTTCGCATACTCCGGTTTTTTATCGTCATATACAGAAGCTGAACCCGTTAAAAACAGGGATTTCACCTGAAAAACGCAAAACGGCCGTTGAACACCCCGGACCGGAAAACGTCTAATCCGGCGAGATAAGGGGGTGTTAAAAATGCAGGCGGATCGTCATTATCCGGTACAGTGGATGCATCATGAAGGTGCGGCGGTCGGTCGCTGGTGCAGCGATCATCTGGTGCACGACTACCACGTCTGGCTCTATCTACTGATCGTTGCAGTTGTTATCGCGCTCATCGCGCT
>JAQUXG010000276.1 GCA_028692515.1 Kiritimatiellales bacterium
TGTATAAAGCGGAACGACGCAGACAGCCAGTCCGCTATTTCAATAATGATTTTGAGGAGGTTGAGCGTGATGCGTGAACTGCCCATCGCCTACGGCGGCAGCTGCTTCGCTAAAAAATGGTCGAACAAAAAAATTACTTTTGACGACCTCTGCGAACGGCTTAAAACGACCATCCGTACCCCGGAGACCGCCGAAGAATATCCGAAGCTGCCGAAAGCGGAGCGGGACAGAACCAAAGATAAAGGTGGCTTTGTCGGCGGCACATTGAAGGACGGCAGGCGTAAGCGCGAAACGGTCGTCTGCCGCTCCATGCTTTCACTCGACGGCGACCACGCCGATAAGGATTTTATCGGCCGCTATGAAATGATCGGTAAATACGAATCCTGCCTTTACACCACACACGGCCATGTGCCGGACACGCCGAGAGTGAGACTTCTCGTTCCGATGACGAGGGACGTCACTCCGGACGAGTACTCCGCAATTGCCCGGTTTTTCACCGATGAATGGGGCATCGACCAGTTTGACGAGTGTTCTTACCGTCCGCATCAGCTGATGTACTGGCCGACTACTCCTTCAAACGGCGAATACGTTTTCAAGCGTTTCAGCGGCAGATGGCTTGATCCCGATGAAGTGTTGTCGGCTCACCCGAATTGGCGGGATTGCTCTCAGCTGCCTACCTCATCCCGTGAAAGCTCGGTCACAAACAGAAGCGAAAAACGCCAGCAGAACCCTCTTGAAAAAGGCGGTGTTGTCGGCGCCTTTTGCCGTGCGTATACCATCCAGGCGGCAATAGATAAATTCCTGTCCACGGTATATGAGCCTTCCGCCATACCAGGACGCTATGACTATATTCCCGCCGACAGTTCCGCCGGTGTAGTCGTCTATGATGATAAATTCGCCTATTCCCACCACGCTACCGATCCCGCCTGCGAAAAGGAGCTGAATGCCTTCGACCTCGTCCGTATCCACAAATTCAGCGACGATGATGAGAAAAAGTCATTTAAGGAAATGTCGGAGTTTGCTGTGCGGGACGATAAGGTCAAGCGTCTTCTCGTTCAGGAGAAAACCGAGCAGGCGTCAGCCGAGTTTGACTATGAGGATTGGCAGGATGCTTTAGAACTGGACAAAGGCGGCAATATCAAGGATACCCTCGACAACCTTGTACTCATTCTTCGCCACGACTATGAACTGCGGCATATCGCCTTCAACTGCCATCGTGACGGCATCGACGCGAAGGACGGTCTTCCGTGGGAGCAGATCAAGCCCGGTTGGAACGACTCGGATATAGCGGCTCTCAAGGTCTATCTTTCAAACAAATACAGACTGTACTCCCCTACAAAAACAAAAGACGCCATTCTTGCAGTCGCCGCTGAGAGAGCCTATCACCCCATCAAGGAATATCTCGAAGCGCTGCCCGAATGGGACGGCGTTCCGAGAGTTGATACTCTGTATATCGACTATTTCGGTGCGGACGATACTTCATATACCAGGGCGGTCAGCCGTAAATCCATGACCGCGGCTGTGGCGCGGATATACAGACCCGGGACGAAGTTCGACTCCGTTCCCATCCTCAACGGTCCCCAGGGCATCGGAAAAAGTACCTTTTATGCCAAACTCGCCGGGGACTGGTTCTCCGACAGCCTAACGCTTACGGATATGAAGGATAAAGCCGGTCCCGAAAAACTGCAGGGATACTGGATTCTTGAACTCGGTGAACTTGCCGGTATGCGAAAAGCCGATGTGGAGACAGTGAAATCCTTTATCTCCCGCGTGGACGATAAGTACCGCGCCTCTTACGGCGTGAGCGTGGAAAACCATCCGAGGCAGTGTATCATTGTCGGCTCGACCAATGCAGAGAGCGGGTTTCTTCGCGATATTACGGGCAACCGCCGCTTCTGGCCAGTCCGTGTCAGCGGCGAAAGCAAAAAGAAATCGTGGCAGCTTGCCAAAGCCGAGGTCGAGCAGATATGGGCGGAAACCCTTGTTATCTACCGCAAAGGCGAAAAACTGTATCTCGACGGCGAAGATGCGCAGATCGCCATCACCGAACAGGCCAATGCTATGGAGTCGGATGAGCGTGAAGGTCTGGTGCGGTCTTACTTGGATACCCTGCTGCCGGAGGCATGGGATACCCTGTCCCTTTATGAGCGCCGGAACTTCCTGAACGGTTCGGAGTTCGGCGGCGATCAGCACACCGGTACGGTGCGGAGGGAATGCACCTGCAATATGGAGATCATCAACCGCGAAAATGTGGACTGGCTCGTCAGCAAGAGCGGCATTACGTTTGACTACGACATGGTGGTCATCGATGAACTGTCCTCCTTCAAATCCTATCAGGCGAAACGGTTCAAAAGCCTTTTGAAAGTCAGACCCTTTGTGAAAAGAGTTGTAGGGCTGACCGGAACGCCCTCATCGAACGGGCTTATGGATCTGTGGGCGGAGTTTCGTATTCTTGACCTTGGCAAAAGACTCGGCAGATACATAACTCACTACCGCAGCCGCTATTTCACCCCGGATAAGCGCAACGGACAGATCGTATTTTCATACAAGCCGCTGGAGGGCTCGGAACAGAAAATCTATGACGCCATATCCGATATAACCATTCCCTCAAATTGCACTGACGAATCTTGCTGTGGGTGTAGGCGACGGAGTTGAAACGGAATTTACCTGCCCGATACCAAAAATAGTACCGGGGTCGGAGTCGGTCAGGGTTAACGGCGTGTTAATG
>JAQUXG010000277.1 GCA_028692515.1 Kiritimatiellales bacterium
ATAGGAACCTGTTGGTTTTAAATTCGAAATCCGAATATCGAAGCACGAAACAAATTCAAATCTGGAAGTTTTCAAACATTGGAAAATTTTAATTTTGATAATTGTCTCGGATTTCGAGTTTCGTGCTTCGAATTTGTCAGTCAGTTCGCTGACTGACCTCGGCTAGTTTGGTGAGTTTTTCGAGTGCGGCGCCGGAATCGATCGATTCGGCGGCGAGTTTCATCCCTTCCGCCGGAGTGTCCGCTTTTCCGGCGGCCATGATGGCGAAGGCGGCATTCAAAAGCAGAATGTCGCGTTTCGGGCCTTTTTGACCTTTGAGCAGCTTGCGGATGATGTCGGCATTTTCGGACGGTTCACCGCCGGTGATGTCGGCGGTACGGGCGGTCGGGAGTCCGAGTCCGGCGGGCTGCACTTCGTAGGTTTCGAGTTTTCCGCGGCGGATTTCGGTGACGAGGCTGGTGGTGGTTGTGGTGATTTCGTCGAGCCCGTCGTTGCCGTGGACGACATACAGGTGACTTGAGCCGAGCTGCGCGCAGGCGTCGGCAATGACCGGAACGAGTTCGGCGGAAAAAACACCCATGACGCCGTTCTTAACCCCGGCGGGATTGCAGAGCGGGCCGAGAATATTGAAGAGACTCCAGAAGCCGAGTTCTTTGCGCGGGCCGATCGCGTGTTTCATCGCCGGGTGCAGAGTGGGGGCGAATAAAAAAGCAACGCCGATCTGATCGAGACATTCTTCCATTTTCTGCGGACTGTACTGCAGATTAATTCCGAGCTCGGAAAGGACGTTGGCGGCACCGCATTTACTGGAAACACCATAACTGCCGTGCTTGGCAACGGTAACGCCCGCGCCGGCGGCGACAAAGGCGGAGGCGGTGGAAATATTAAAGGTGTGCGCGCCGTCGCCGCCGGTACCGACGATATCGACGGCATTCGGGTCGGAACAACGGATTTTAACCATATTTTCGCGCATAGCCTGCGCGGCTCCGGCGATGATTTCAGGTGTTTCGCCGTGCATGCGGAGCGCTGTGATCAGTGCGCCGATCTGGGCGGGAGTGGCTTCTCCCTTGAGGATATCCGTGATTGCCAGATAGGACTGGTCGCGGGTAAGGGTTTTCCCCTCTATCAGGTCGTTTACGGCATTTTTGATCATCTGAATCCCTTTTGAACTTGTTCGCTTTTCGGGGGAGCGTATCATCCGCCCCTATATTTTCAAAGAGGAACACTATGTCTATTTCACCGTTTGCCTGTACCAGTCCCGACGACGAAAAAGCGATGCTCGAGTCCATCGGCGCGAAGACGTTCGACGATCTGTTCGTCCATATTCCCGCCGATTTTCAGTCGGATGAGTTCAATCTGGCCAAAGGCCTTTCCGAGATGGAGATGATGCAGCAGATTCGCGCCGTATCGCGCAAGAACTCATCGGATCTGACGAACTTTTGCGGTGCCGGGTTTTACGATCACTTTATTCCGGCCGCCGTTAATTCACTCACTTCGCGCGGCGAGTTTTTCACGGCCTACACGCCGTACCAGCCGGAAGCCGCGCAGGGCACGTTGCAGGCAATGTTTGAATACCAGACCGCCATCACCCGCCTGACCAACATGGAAGTTTCCAACGCATCGCTCTACGACGGCGGCACCGCGCTTTTCGAAGGGATGATGATGGCGCTGCGCATCACCAAGCGTAATTGCGTGCTGGTCGACGAAGGGGTCAGCCCGATTTATCGCACGATGCTCCGCAGTTACACCCGTAACCTGAAGATTGAGTATCGCGAAGTTCCAATGTCTGGAGGCCTGGCCGACCGCGACGCATTCGCCAAGCAGCTCGACAGCACCGTTGGCGCTGTGCTGGTGCAGAACCCCAACTTTTTCGGCTGTCTCGACGATCTGACCGACCTGATCGCCCAGGCGCACGGCGTCGGCGCGATCGCGGTGATGTCGGCCTATCCGATCTCTCTTGGTATTGTTAAAACGCCCGGCGAAATGGATGCGGACATCGTCACCGGCGACGGACAAAGCCTCGGCCTGCCGCTTTCGTTCGGCGGCCCGTACCTCGGCTTCATGGCGACCAAGAAAAAATATGTCCGCAACATGCCGGGTCGTATCGTCGGTGCAACCAAAGACGGGCAAGGGCGGCGCGGCTATGTATTGACTCTGCAGGCCCGCGAACAGCACATCCGCCGTGAAAAGGCCGCATCCAATATCTGCACCAACATGCAGCTCTGCGCACTTCGTTCACTGATTTATCTCTCGCTGCTCGGCAAAGACGGTTTTTCCGATGTCGCCCGCCAGTGCATGGATCGCGCCGGTTATGCCTGGACGCGACTGAAAGCAATTAAGGGTGTCGAGCCGCTTTTCGATCAGCCGTTCTTCAACGAGTTTGCGCTCAAACTTCCGAAGGACGCGGGCGAAGTGGTCAGCGAACTCATCAGCGAGGGCATTGCCGCCGGCTTCCCGGCGGGTCGCTATTACGAAGGAATGGAAAATGTTCTGCTCGTCGCCTGCACCGAAAAGCGGACGAAGAAGGAAATCGACATCCTCGCTGCAAAACTGGAATCGGTACTCTAGAAACCTGAAACTTGAAATTTGAAATCTGAAAATTTTGGAAACGCTATGCAGTTAATATTTGAGAAAAGTTCAAAGGGCCGGGGTGGGGTGAGAATTCCGGAAGACCGGATTTCCGAGCATGATGTAATTCCTTCCGACCTGCTG
>JAQUXG010000022.1 GCA_028692515.1 Kiritimatiellales bacterium
CATTAAGCTCGGCCTCTTCACCATCTTTCTTGCGCACGTCACGTTCTGTATCAGCTATGTGGCGATGGTGGTGCTGAGCCGTTTACAGGATTTTGACTTTTCTCTGATGGAAGCGGCGCAGGATCTGGGGGCAAGCCACTGGACGGCATTCCGCCGCGTGATGCTTCCGCTGATTATGCCGGGTATTGCGGCTGGCGGGCTGCTGGCCTTCACGCTGTCGCTGGACGACTTTGTGATCACTTTTTTTGTGTCGGGTCCTGGATCGACAACTCTGCCGATCCATATTTACAGTATGATGAAACACGGCGCGCCGGCCGTCATCAATGCACTCTCGGTGATCTTGTTGCTGATCACGTTTGTATTGGTGAGCGCCAGCCGCACAATGAGGGAGAAAATAACATGAAGAAGATGACGATGATCCTGTCCGGACTCCTCTGTGCAATTCTGCTCAGCGGTTGCTCTGATTCGCGTCCTGTCCTGAATATCTACAACTGGGCGGACTATATGAATCCCGACGTTCTCAAAAAATTTGAGAAGCAGTACAGCTGCCGTGTCGTGCTCGACACGTTTGACTCCAACGAGGCCATGTACGCCAAGCTCAAAGCGGGTGCGCAGGGCTACGATCTGATTTTCCCTACCTCCTACATGGTCGGCATTATGAAAGAGCAGGGCATGCTTCAGCCGCTGAAGCATGATCTGATTCCAAACCTTGGAAACGTCGACCGCAAATATCTCGCCCTCACCGAAGACCCGCAGATGGAATACAGTGTTCCGTACATGATCAGCATTACGGGCATCGGCTATAACAAAACCCGTCTCGGCGAGCTGGAGCCGACCTGGAATCTTTTTGCCAAACCCGAGGTCGCCAAGCGCTGCACACTGCTCAACGACATGCGCGAATCGATCGGCGCGGCGCTCAAGAGCCTTGGCTACAGCTTGAACAGCACTAACGACGATGAACTGGCCGTTGCACAGCAGGTGCTGGTTGGATGGAAGAAGAATATTGCCAAGTTTGAAGTCGAAGAAGCGTTGCGTGGACTGGCTTCCGCCGAGTTCCTGCTGGTGCATGCCTATAACGGCGACATTCTGCAGGCGATGGATGAAAACGAAGATCTGGATTTCCTCGTTCCGGCCGATGGCACTTCGATTGCCAGTGACGATATGGTGATTCCGGCCAATTCCGATCAGGTCGAACTGGCGCACGCCTTCATTAACTTCATCCACGACCCGGCTAACTCGGCCGAGAACATGGAATATGTTTATTACCTTTCGCCGAATGTCGAAGGGCAGAAGCTGGTCAGTCAGGAATTTCGCGACAATCCGGCGATCTTTATTGATCCGGCGGTCATTGCGAAGAGCGAGGTCATTCGCGACCTCGGCGCGGACAATGATAAATACACGCGGGTCTGGGACGCGGTTAAGGCCGCAGAATAACCTTCGCGACTAGAGCAACTTCAGAAGAACTGTAGCCGCGAGATCCATAGGATGATTCAGCGTAGACGAGGCTTCCAGCCTCGTTTGCATTTGCGGAGTGTGTTGTCCTGCTGAACGAGGCTGGAAGCCTCGTCTACGAAAGAACGGCTACACCTTTTTGTAATCCGCTCTAAAAGCAGAAGGCCGGTTTTCCAGGGTTTGGAAAACCGGCCCTATATTTTTCCAAGCATTGGAAAATTTAATAGGTGGCGCTGACGCCGACGGCATTCAGGGTAATCGCCGCGCCGCTGATGGTCAGCTGCGTCTGATTGGTGATATTGTTGCCAATGTAAGCGGCAATGTTGGTCCAGACCACCGAGGTTCCCGTTGCTTTATTGTTTATAATGGCCCACTGATCTTTGGCAGCATTTACCGCAGAGATATTGACTTGTTTCATGTTGTCTTCAGCACCCTTGCGTGCGCCGATGAGGGAGGGAATGCCGATGGCAGCCAACAGGCCGATGATCGCCACGACGATCAGAATTTCAATCAAGGTGAATGCTTTTTTCATAATACGTCTCCGTTCAGGTGGCAAGTCACCGGTATTTTAAGCATAGTCTGTGCCGTGCTAACAGCTAAATTTATTAGTGGTGGAAAACATGGCGTTTGGTTAAAAAGGGTTTATGAAATTAAATGCGAAAGATTTCTGGCTGGCGGGTCTGGCGATGTTTGTTGTCGTGGTCTTTTTTCCGGTATTACGGGGCGAATTTTTGTATTGGGACGATGATGGATTATTCGTACAGAACCCGTATTTTCGAGGACTGAGTCCGATTCATTTGCAATGGATGTGCACAACATTCTGGTACGGACACTGGCAACCGTTGAGCTGGCTGAGTTGCGCGCTTGATTATACGGCATGGGGCATGAATGCCGCCGGATGGCACTTGACGAATCTTCTGTTGCATTCGGTAAATACCGTTCTGGTGTATTTGCTGTGTCTGGCGGGGATAAAAGAAGCCCGGGGGCGTTACGGGTTTGCAATGCTGGCGGCGTTGTTCTGGGCCGTTCATCCTCTTCGTGTAGAGCCGGTGGCGTGGCTGGCAACACGCGGTTATCTACTTTGCACGACATTCTGCCTGTTGACGGTTTTGTCGTACATCAAAGAGGTGTCCCGGCGTAAGTACCCGCTCATTGCGTTGCTTTGTTTTGCGCTGGCGACATTTACTAAAGGGATTGGCATGATGTTACCTCTTGTGCTGCTGCTGATCGACTGGTTCCCGCTGCGGCGAATTACATCTATTCGTACATCATTTCGTTGTGCGATCGAAAAAACTCCGTTTTTCATGCTTTCTATGGTGACAGGAGCGCTCGCATTTTTGGCAAAAAAAGCGCAGGGCGGTATGGCCCCGGTGGATATCTACGGTCCGGTCAAGCGGTTTGGCCAGGCCATTTACGGGATTTGGTTTTACCTGTCTAAGACCCTTTTTCCGGTTGGACTGTCGCCGCTTTATTATAAACGCCCCGAGCCCGGGTTCATTATGGTTTCTCTGTTGCTGACGGCGGTGACCGTGATTTTTCTGTTTCTGTTCCGGCGGAAACTTCGTCCGGTAGTTATTGCGCTGGGTTCGTTCGTGTTGCTTATTTTTCCGATGCTTGGATTTACCCAGAGCGGCGCACAGCTTTTTGCGGATCGGTTTACTTATCTGGCGGCGGTTCCGTTTTCTGTTCTATTAGCCGTTGGACTGGCGCGGTTAACGGGAGTGCGTCGGTTGGTTGGCTGCGCATTGGCGGCGACTCTTTTGTTTTTTAGTATCCAAACTTTCAGCTTTTCCGGCGTTTGGGGCAACAGTCTGTCACTTTGGCATTATGCGGTTGTGCAGGACGAAAATAATGTGCAGGCACATACCGGGATGGGAAAGGCGCTGGTGAGTCTGAAGGTTTATGACGAGGCCTTGAAGTGTTTTGACCGGGCACTTGCCGTGGATCCAAACTGTGCCGCTGCGCGCCTGAACCGGGCGCTCTTAGAAAACGAAACCGGAGCGTATGAAAAGGCGCTGGCAGATGTAAATCAAGCGCTGGCGGCCCAACGGTTAATCTTGGGTGACAAGATAAGAATGCTGATCAGTCGCGGCCAGATTGAAGAGAATCTCGGGCTTGATGAACAGGCCTTGGCGGATTATTCGGCGGTGATTGATGATCAGGGAAGCGATCCATTCTGCCGATTAATGGCATTGCAGGTTCGCGCCCGTCTGTATTTGGAAACAGGATGTTTAGCTGAAGGCAGGGCGGATTTGGCGGCTATGCTGGAGCTTCCTGATCCTGACGGAGGATACCAATGTAAAGCGAAACGGATTCTAACAGAGCTAAAAAAAATCCCCGAGGAATAATCCCCGGAGATTTTTGAATTACTAATCGTTGGATTAGTAAGACGTTGTGGAGCCGACTGTGCTTCCGATATTGATGGTTGTTCCACCAACGGTCAGGGCGGAAAAATCAGTCGTGAGTTTAAGGGCGGTCAGCAGGTTGGAGTAACCAGCCGATCCTGAGGCGATAGAGGTATCGTTATCAGCAGCCATTGCGCCAGCGATGCCGGACTGCGTCGGGAGCGTCAGAACACCTTTAGCTTTGTTGACTTCAGCGATGTTGCGAGCTTTTGCGTTGGTCTGAGCATTGCTGTAGGCACCGATAATGGACGGGATACCGATAGCAGCCAAGAGACCGATGATAGCTACAACGATCATGATTTCAACGAGTGTGAACCCTTTTTTATTCGTCTTTTTCATTTTTACTTACCTTTGTTTTTGTTTTTTCTTTTTTATCGCCGGTTTTTTATTTTGTGACTTCAGGCATTTGTTTTGTGTACCGGATTTAAATCAGTTAAATAGCTTAAGCAATTTGCGTCTGTTCCTCTTTAACGGAGTAAGTTTATTCTCTAAGCAACTTATTACAATAAGTTTGTGAATAATTTTATGTCAGGAAAATAATAGAGTAAATGTAGGAGATGCCCCGACAAAGGCTGCTGTCCGCATCTCCACTGGTTTTAAAAGCAGGAATTTCATTTTTTCAAATCCGAGGGAAGTTTGCGGTAAAGCGTCGCCAGACTGATTCCCAGCTCATTGGCTGCTTTTTCTTTATCTCCATTCACACTCTCAATGGTTCGCTGAAGAAACTCTTTTTCCTTGTCGTGCAGGAATGTTTTCAGCGATTTGCCCTTAAACTGCTCATGGCGGCTGGTGATGATGCCGGAGCGGAGACCTTCTTCGACGGTGTTGACAATCTTGGCGGGTAGCGTGTCTTTTGTGATTACACCTTGCTGTGCAAAGGTCAGCGCATGCTGAATCGTGTTTTCAAGTTCACGCACGTTGCCCGGCCAGTTATAGTTATCAAGAATACTCTGCGTTTCGTGGTCGATCAGCGGGAGATCGGCATCGGGTCCGAGTTCGCGGCTCATAATATGATTCACAAGCGGGAGAATATCTTCGGGGCGGTTGCGTAGCGGCGGAATATCAATGCTGATGACGCTTAGGCGGTAATAAAGATCTTCGCGGAATTTACCCTGCTCAATGAGGGTTTCCAGCTTTTCGTTGGAGGCGGCAATGATGCGGACATCCACTTCAGTGTGATCTGAACCGCCAACCTTGCGGATTTTTTTATCTTGCAACACCCGCAACAGCTTAGATTGGATTTCGAGCGGCATGGAGCTGATTTCGTCAAGGAAAAGGGTGCCGCCGTGCGCGGCTTCAAACAGACCGGTTTTAGTAGCATTGGCACCGGTAAACGAACCCTTGACGTGCCCGAACATCTCCGATTCCATTAGAGCCGCCGGTAGTGCGGCGCAATTGACGGCCATGAACGTGGCATCTTTTCGAGGGCTGTAGTGGTGCAGGGCGCGTGCGACCAGTTCTTTGCCGGTTCCGCTCTCGCCATAGATCAGCACGGTGGTTGATGTGGGGGCTACCCGCTCGATCATTTCGCAAACCTTGCGCATACCGGGGCTTTCAGCCACGATGCCGCCCAGTTGCTCCTTGTGTTCCAAACGGGCCTTGAGGTCTTTGTTCTCTGTGATGGCGTGGTGATATTCAAGCGCGCGCTGAACCGTCAAGACCAGTTCATCGAGTTTAAACGGCTTGGTAATGTAATCGAAAGCGCCTTCTTTCATGGCTTCAACTGCGGTGGCGACAGTGCCATAAGCTGTGAGCATGATAACTCCCATGTCCGGCCAGGACACTGCGGCTTTGCGGAGTAACTCCATCCCATTGATTGGAGTCATATTTATGTCGGATATCATCAGATCGAACTTTTCGGTCTGAAGGAGTTGGAGTGCCTTTTCTCCATTACTGGCGGGGGTGGCATCGTATCCCTGTCCGATAAGAATTTTGTTCAGCAGGTTCAGGATGGTCGGTTCGTCGTCTACAATGAGTATTCGAGGCATAGGCCGGATCCATTTCTTATAATTGAAAACTGACCAAAAATTATCATTTTCGAGAATGCCCGTCCACATGTAAATTCCTGAATGAGTGAAGGCGTGATTCGTCAGGCATCGTATGACGGAATTTCCAATGCTTGGAAATCCCGTTTTTAAGGGGCTTTCGCAAAATTATTACCGGCTTTTCATGCCCTGATCGATATCCATTTGAATCAGGTCGCGGATGTCTTTTGGTGAGAATTCGGCATAATCCAGAAAATTCTGGATGACCTTATCCATACGAATCGATTCCATAACAATCTGGTGGCAGAGCTCTTCACGCTCTTTGGCCGCGGCGGCTTCGTCGTTACTTTTCAGGTTAATCTGCAACAGCTGAACCGCCCCGGAAATACCGGTCAGGGGGGTGCGGATCTGATGCGCCATTTCTTTAGCCATGTTGGCGGCGGCTTTGATGCGTTCCAGCTGGCGGGTTTGCCCCTGTAATCTTAAGAAATGAGAAAGATCATTAAAATTGAGAATCCGGGTGTCCACCAGTCCGCCGGCTTTTGCGCCTTCATGAGGAACCGCTTCGGAGGGCAGGGTGATCCGTTCATCTTCAATGCTGACCGGAAATACGGAACCATCCGCTCTGCGGAAATAATCGGAGGCGCCCCTCAGATCCGTATCTCCGTTTTTCAGGTCGGAGGGTTTAAGGTGAATGGAGGAAAGAGACTTTCCGGTCAGCTCGCTTTCATCGCGGCTGAGCAGAACACAGGCGCGGTCGTTGGCCATCAGGATCCGGTCATTCGCATCGAGCAGCAGCAGGCCGGTTTTCACATTTTTGAAAATAATTTTTGTGATTTCACGGAACTGCTTTTCTTTTTTGCTGATGTAGTCGCACCGGCGGGAGACATAGGCGCTGGCAATGCCGAAGAAAATAAAAATAATAATGCGCAATGCCATGGCGCCTGAGGTGTCGATGAGTTCCTGCGTGGCGACTTTCGCCGGATACCGGATCAGAATATTCTGTGATATCAGCAGAATCACCAAGGTGTAGGAGATAATGGCCAGCACGGTGATTTGAATGGTCTGTTTCAACGGCAGAATGATTCCTGCGGAGAGAATGATCAGCGGATACAGAAGAATCAGAAAATCGTTCTGAAGTCCGCCGGCAAAATAGACCAGACCTGAGACAAAAACCAGGTCGACCAGAAATTGCAGAGGGGCCAACTGCCGCATGCGATCCTGATTGCGCATCCAGAGCGAGTAGGGAATGGTGATAATATACGCGAAGGCAATGAAGGCGTAAAAGGCGATGCTGTCCTGCCGCAGCACGAAAGAAAGAACAATCAGGAATCCGCTGATGGTCGCCAGCCGTCCGCCGAGCAGTCCCATCATTGTGATCCAGGAAACAGTCCGTTCTTCTTCTTCGTGCCGGATTTTTTTCATAGAGGGAGCTTTCTCACTTCACCAGTTCGGTCATCTTGAAAATCGGCATGAACATAGCCAACACAATGCCGCCGATCATTACCCCGATGACGACCATCAGCAAGGGTTCGAGCATGGAGGTCAAACCTTCCAGCATCGTGTCGACTTCCTCCTGATAGAACTCGGAGAGTTTTGTAAGCATTTCTTCCATCTTGCCGGTCTGCTCTCCTGCCGAAAGCATATGAATGAGCATGCTGGGGAACTCTTTATTATTTTTGAGCGTGGAGGAAACGGTGTTGCCCTGTTCCACGCTGGCACGTGCATCCAAAATCGCCTTACCAATCACCTTGTTGCCGGTCGCCACACCGACGATCGACATGGCTTGAATAATCGGAACACCACTGGACATCAGCTGGGCAAATGTCGAGGCGAAGCGGGTGATGGCAATTTTCTGGGCCAGCTTGCCGAGCAATGGAAAGCGCAAGCGGAGTACATCGACTACATAGCCGCCTTTTTCGGTTTGGACGTAGCGGCGCACGCAATAGACCGTGGTGCCGATGACGGCCAGTACGATGTACCAGTAAGCGCGGATAAAATTACTGGTGTTCAATAGCATCTGCGTCGGCTTGGGCAAATCGGCTCCGAATCCGGCAAACATTTTTGCAAAGGTCGGCACGATGAAAACAATCAGGCCGGTCGAAATAATGAGAGCCACTGACATAACCACCATCGGATACATCATCGCGGACTTCACCTTGGCACGCAACCGGTTGGATGCTTCCAGAAAGGAAGCCACACGTTCGCAGGTTTCCGCCAGCATCCCGCCCGTCTCGCCGGCGCGCATCATATTCACATACAGCTCATCAAAAACCTGAGGGTACTCCTCAAGCGAATCAGAATACATTGAACCGCCTTCAACCCGCGTGCGCACCCCGGCGAGTACCGTACGGAAGGTCTTGCTGGTGGTTTGCTCCTCCAGTGCGACGATCGACTGCACCAGCGGCATCCCGGACGAAAGCATCGCCGCCAGCTGGCGGGTGAAGAGCGGAAGTTCTTTCATCCGGATCTTCCGCGCGCCGCTAACCTTCTTTTTACCTTTTTTCTTTGCCGTTGCCATATTGCGGTTTCCTGGTTATCCGGTGGTTACCCGAAGAATTTCATCAATGGTTGTCACTCCGTCACGAACCCGGGAAAGTCCGGTTTCCCGCAAGCTCTTCATGCCGTTTTTTATCGCCACTTCGCGCAGGGCGCTCGCCTCGGAGGTTTGAAGAATCTTTGCCCGGAGTTCATCATTCAGTAGCAGGATTTCCATGATCGCACCGCGGCCCTTATAGCCCAGTCCGCCACACTTGGGGCATCCCTTCGCTGCAAAAAAGGTGGTGTCCTTGAACTGATCCGGGTCAAGGCGGTTAAAGCGCAGCGTCTTTTCCGGAATCTGAACAGACTGTTTACAGAAGGGGCAGAGTTTGCGGTAAAGACGCTGTGCCTGCGTCATCACCAGAGACGACGAAAGCATAAACGGTTCAATGCCCATATAGGCCATACGGGCGATCGCACCGGCGGCGTCGTTCGTGTGTAGCGTGCTGATCACCAAGTGACCCGTCAGAGCGGCCTGCACGGCAATGGAGGCCGTTTCGTTATCGCGGATTTCCCCGATCATCACAATGTCCGGGTCCTGACGCAGAATCGAACGCAATCCGGCGGCGAAGGTTAACCCGACCTCTGGCCTCGCCTGAACCTGATTGATGCCGCCCAGCTGATATTCCACCGGGTCTTCCACGGTGATGATATTCACATCGTCGTTATTCAATTCCTGAAGCGCCGAATAGAGTGTGGTGGTTTTTCCCGAACCGGTCGGCCCCGTCACCAAAAGCATGCCGTGCGGCTTGGCAATGGCATATTTCAAATCTTCAAGAGCCTTCTGTTCCAGACCGAGAGACTCCAGATTCGGCGCCAGTGCGGTTTTATCCAGAATACGCATCACGATCTTTTCGCCATGCACCGTCGGCAGATAACTCACACGCAAATCCACCTCTTTACCCAGCGCTTTGATCTTGAAGCGTCCGTCCTGCGGGATACGCCGCTCGGCAATATCGAGGTTCGACATAATTTTAATACGCGACGAAATGGCCGACTGAACACTCTTCGGCGGACTGGGATTTTCGTAGAGCACACCGTCTACGCGGTAACGCAAACGGATTTTCTTTTCCATCGGCTCAATGTGAATGTCACTCGCATGCTTACGGAGTGCTTCAATCAAAATCGAATTCACAATCCGCACCACCGGTGCGTCTTCGGCGCTGTTCAGCATCTCGTCCAGATTGTCCGCCGTGGTCGCGTCGTGGCCGATCTCCAGCTCGCTGTCGTCCTCCATGTCCTTGAGAATATCTTCCAGCCCGATCGAGGCTTCTTTGGCCGCACCTTCGAACGCACCGAGCACATCTTTCGGATCGGCAATCACCGGGAAAATCTGATAATCCACCTGCGTCTTGAGATTTTCGATCCCCATGATGTTGAACGGATCGGCGACAGCGACCGTCAATAGCTTGCCGGTCTTGCACAGCGGCAACATTTTCAGCTGAGCCCAGGTGGCGCGCGGCAGCATATCCACCAGCGACTGGTCGATCTGGAAGCCCTCAAGACTGATCGGCGTCATTTCCAGATACTCTGCCTTCGCCAGCAGCATCACCGGCGAGGGGACGGCCGCTTGATTAACCAGCACTTCCTCAAGGGGAGCCCCGGTTTTTTCAGCTTCAGCCAGCGCGGTGTTCATCGCCTCTTCCGGCACCTGAAAGCGGTTGGAGAGGACTTCCATCAAAGTTCTATAGGCTTTGTCGCTCATAATTTTACTTTGCAGTTATTAAAGCAGAAACGGTGCCAAATGCGTCGCTACGATAGACTTTCCAACCATTGGAAACAAGCCGGTAGATTAAAACAGTCGCAGAAATGAAAAAACGCGCTTCTGCGCGAGCCGTGCGGCGGTTTTTCCAAGGGATTGGAAAAAAATATGAAAACCGGACTCACGGGTTCCAAGGCTTGGAAAATTAGCGGCGCATCGCGCGGCGGATGTCCATGTCGACCGCTTTTTTCTTGAGTGTCTCGCGCTTGTCCACCGTGTCTTTGCCCTTGCAAAGTGCCAGCTCGATTTTAACTTTGCCGCCTTTGAGATAGGCTTTGAGCGGAACGAGCGTCAGCCCTTTTTCGCCGATTTTGCTCTGGAGGCGGAGGATTTCTTTTTTATGCAGCAACAGGCGGCGCGGGCGGGTCGGGGTATGGTTATGAACATTGCCGTGCGTATAGGGCTGAATCGTCATCTGCAGGATTTCAGCCTGATTATTTTCAATATGCGCATAGGCTTCGTCAATGCGGATGTGTCCGTCGCGGATGGATTTGACTTCGGTCCCGAGCAGTTCAATGCCGGCCTCAAGCTTTTCCAGGACGTGAAAATCCCGGAACGCTTTGCGGTTGGTGGCCAGCACGCCGGAAGCATCCCGGGATTCTTTAGACTTCGGAGGCATTGTTACAGAACGATGTCCGGTCCGTCGTCAAGCATATCGAAGGAAGAGGACATGTCGATCGGCTGAACGCCCATTTCGACCGTCAGCTTGCCCTCAACGATCTCTTTAAGCACGACATCGTGATAGTCCTGTTCCGGGAAATCGCGTTTAACCATCGGGCGTTCGCCGCGGATCAGCTGGCGGGTACGGTAAGAGACAAGATTAACCAGCGTCGGGATGCTGCCGATTTTTTCTTCTGCTTTGCTCAGGTATTCGAAGTTCATAGGGTAGGTTCCTCTCTAAAAGCGCGACACTATACGTTTTGCGCATATCTGCGTCAATGAGTAGTTTAGGCATAGTTTAGGGTTCGGTTGCCGGGGCGGAAAGCGCCGGTTTTCAGCTTTAGCCGATTGTGACGCTTGTTTGTGATTCGAACACTTCCTATGCTCTGCCGGATCAAAAGGAGATGGGGTGAAGTTACAGATATTTTTTCTACTGGGGTGTGCCGGGGCTGTTTTGCAGGCCGATGTGGTGACGTTGAAGGACGGCTCCGTGCTGAAGGGTAAAATCGATTCAATCTCCAGCGAGGCAATCGGACTGGATACCGCCTATGCCGGACCGCTACGGCTGGATCGGGCGCAAGTCGTGTCGTTTTCCACGGAGGAGCCGGTTTATATCCGGCTCGAGAGCGGGGATGTTTATTCCGGGGTTGTGCTGGCGGACTCGGCAAACCGGATGCAGGTCAAGGGCGAGAGCGGAGAGATCCCGATTTCTTTGACGGCCGTTCATGAGAGCTGGCTCACTCCGGAGCAGGATCCGGCCCGGATGAAAGACCGGTGGAACTTCAAGGTCGCCGCGAATGTCAGCGGAAAAACGGGGAATAACAATGAGAAAGCCCTGGGCGCCAATATTTCCGCGATACGGAAAAGTGAAAACACCGAGCTGAAAATTTATGCATCCCTCAATCGCAAGTCGAGCGACGGATCAACAACGTCTGACGAACGCAAAGCCGGTCTGCGCTACACCTCGTATTTCGGAGATTTCTGGGGCTGGTACGCCCGTCAGGAGCTTGAAAACGATGCCATTGAAAACATCAAATTACGCTCTGTCACGGCCGCCGGTCTCAGTTATCGGTTCTATGACCTGGAATACAAGAAGCTGAGCGCCAATATGGGGCTGAGCTACCGCTCCGAAACCTATCAGGATGAAAGTTCCGCGAACCGGAACCTGGGGCTTGACCTTGGCCTTCAGCATTTCTACCGCTTTAGAAACCGGTTTGAGATCCACAATGAGTTGACCTACATTCCGTCGGTTCAGGATTTCTCCAGCTACCTTTTGACCCAGAAAAGCTATCTCGACTTTTCGTTGGCAGCTTCCAAGGTTTGGAAAGTCCGGCTTGGGCTGAACAACGACTACAACAGCCGGCCCGAAGGCGACAGCAAAGGTCTGGACACAACCTACTACAGCAGCTTGGTCGCCGACTGGTAATCGGCAGGGATTCCTCTTCTAAACCTGCATGCTTGCCGCATGCAGGTTTTTCTGTTTTTATCCCCCGCACTATGACAATTGACCAACAGCTTGAATTTCTGACCGCCCGCCACGTGGATCTCTTTTCCAAAGAG
>JAQUXG010000023.1 GCA_028692515.1 Kiritimatiellales bacterium
TTCTGTACGCCGGGAGCCCAGAGTTCGATGTCGTAGCATTTGGCGGCGCTGAAGCCGATGTCGGCGGTGCAGAGTTCGATGACGCGATAGTGGAGTCCGAGTTTCTGCAGAACGTCTTCGGCTTCGCCGAGGAGAATTTCGTGCTGCTTCTCCGATTGTTCGGGTTTGACGAAGTTGACCATTTCGACTTTGTCGAACTGGTGCAGGCGGAGCAGTCCGCGGGTATCTCGTCCGGCGGCGCCGGCTTCGCGGCGGAAACATGGCGTATAAGCCGTGAGCTTGAGCGGCTTTTCGACGTCGATGATTTCATCGCTGTAAAGATTTGTGACGGGAACTTCGGCGGTGGGGACGGGATAGAGTTCGTCGCCGGCGATGTGGTACATGTCTTCGGCGAATTTCGGGAGCTGGCCGGTGCCGGTCATGGCGGCGGCGTTGCAGACGAAGGGCGGTTCGACTTCGGTGTAGCCGTGCTGTTCGGTGTGCAGGTCGAGCATGAAGGCAATGAGTCCGCGCTGAAGACGCGCGCCCTGCCCGGTGTAAACCGGAAAGCCGGTGCCGGTGATTTTGGTGCCGCGTTCAAAGTCGACGAGTTTGAGAGCTTCGCAAATGTCCCAGTGCGGTTTGACTTCGAAGTCAAATTTTTTGACTTCGCCGAAGGTGCGAACGACGGGATTGTCGGCTTCGCTCTGGCCGACGGGAACGCCGGGACGCGGCAGGTTCGGGATGAAAAGCATCGTGTGCAGAATTTTTTCGTCGAGTTCGCGCACCTGTTCGTCCAAGGCGGCGATGCGATCGCCGATGATGCGGACTTCTTCTTTGGCGGCTTCGGCCTCGTCGAATTTTTTCTGCCCCATGAGCGCGCCGATTTTTTTAGAGGCGCTGTTGCGGGTGCTTTTGAGCTCTTCGGCTTCGGTGATGGCGGCGCGGCGGGCGGCGTCGAGCGCGAGCAGTCCGTCGATGTCGGCGTCGGCCTTACGGGTGGCGAGCGCCCGTTTGACGGCGTCCGGGTTTTCACGAATCAGTTTGATGTCGAGCATGGCGGTTATCCTTATTTCAAATCGAAGGCCCCGTTTTTACCTTTCCGTCCGGCGGATGCAAAGAAAATCCCGGTTTTTCACCCCATTAATAGAAGAAGAGCTACGGTGACTCCGTTGAAGGCGATATGCATGCCGATGGGAACCAGCAGGGATTGTGTGCGGGCATAGGCCAGGCAGAAACTGACCGAGAGCAGGAAGAGCGGCAGAAAAGACGGCAGGTGCAGGTGGAGTCCGCCGAAGATCAGTGAAATCAGCAGGATACCGGGCCAAAAGCCAACGCGGCGCACCACAAAGGGAAGCAGAATGCCGCGGAAGACGACCTCTTCAAAGACCGGTGCCGCGATGATGATGATAAAGAAAAGCGCGGCGCGCATGGGCCACGCTGCCGGAGCCGTCAAAAGCTGCGCGACGTCCTGAAGGTAGAAATCGCACCCGACCTGCTTCAATAACAGTTGGTAAATCGTGCTGAGCAGCCAGAGCGGCGGAAGCACTGCCAGATATAAAAGCAAGGAAAGGCCCAGCAGCGCCGGGGCCTTTTTCCAGCGAATGCCGAACAGCTCTCCGCCCTGGATTCCGGCAAACCGGAATAGGACAACCAGCCCGATCAATACGGGCAGATAGAACAGAACCGCCTGAAAGACCACCGTTTTGGGTTCAATTCCGGAGTTTGGAAACAGCCATACATAAAGCCAGGAGGCCAGCAGATAAAAGCCAGCCAGAAACCCCAGAAAAATCAGTACCATCTGCCAGGGCAGTGCGCGGACGGTCAGCCGGCCCGCCAGTTCCGGATGTCGCACGGGCCTTTTGACCCAATGTAAAACCAGTCCGACATCCATGGTGATGCCGATACAGATCAGCAACATGAAGAAAACTCCGGCGGCAATCGTGCCCGGAGGTGGATTACTGTATTCCCAGAACGGCGCCGTTTTGGGAAAGATTTCAGCTAAAAACATCATAATGCGCGGACAATAGCGGCTTGCGTTCATTTTTTAAATCAAATACCGTGACCGCCTTTTCATTCGGGGAGCATGATTATGAAGACAGGTTTAGTGGGTTGGCGCGGAATGGTCGGATCGGTTCTGATGGAACGGATGCTGGCCGAGAATGATTTTGCAAATATTGACCCGGTGTTTTTTACGACATCTCAGGCCGGACAGCCCGCACCGAACGTCGGCAAAGGCGAGTCGGTTCTGCTGGATGCATACGATCTTGATGCGCTGGCCGCAATGGATGTAATTCTGACCTGCCAAGGCGGCGATTACACCAATGAAGTTCACGGCAAACTCCGCGCCGCCGGCTGGAAGGGCTACTGGATCGACGCCGCATCCACCTTGCGCATGAGTAAAGACGCGGTGATCATTCTCGACCCGGTCAACCGCCCGGTGATCGACACCGCGCTGGCCGACGGCAAGAAAGATTTCATCGGCGGCAACTGCACCGTCAGCCTGATGCTGATGGCGATCGGCGGACTGTTCAAAGCCGGTCTGGTTGAATGGGTTTCTTCGATGACCTATCAGGCGGCCTCCGGCGCGGGCGCGCAGAATATGCGCGAACTGCTCAGCCAGATGGGAACGCTGCACCAGACTGCCGCCGCCGACCTGCAAACGCCCTCTTCCGCAATTCTCGATATCGACCGGAACGTGACCGCCGCCCTGCGCGGAAAAGAAATTCCCGTACAGCACTTCGGCGCGCCGCTGGCCGGCTCACTGATTCCGTGGATCGATAAAGCCGTGGAAGGCGGACAGACCAAAGAAGAGTGGAAGGGGTTCGCTGAAACCAATAAGATCCTCGGAGCCGTTCCGGCGGTTCCGATCGACGGCCTGTGCGTGCGGATCGGCGCGATGCGCTGTCACAGTCAGGGGCTGACGATCAAGCTCAAGAAAAACGTGCCGGTTGAGGAGATCATCGAAATCATCCGTAATGACAACGAGTGGGTGGATGTGGTCGGCAACACCAAAGAGGAAACGCTGGCCCGCCTGACCCCGGCGGCGATTTCGGGAACACTGACGGTTCCGGTCGGACGCATTCACAAGATGAAGATGGGGCCGGAATATCTGGCGGCATTCACCTGCGGCGACCAGCTGTTGTGGGGCGCGGCCGAACCGCTGCGACGGATGCTGCGGATTCTGCAGGAGAAGTAATTCGTAACCAGTAATGCGTAATTGGAGAGCATCCTGTTACGCATTACGAATTATTCGTTACGTTCCCTATTCGTATCCACTCATGCCGGGAATATTCATGCTACCTTCCCAGCTGGCCGGCGTGTTCCACGGCAGGTCGGAATACTCTTTTTTCGATCCGTCGGAATTCGTGGGAGTCGAGCAGCCCGAAACTGCGGCAACGAGCAGGATTAATGCTATGGCTTTTTCAATCATTGGAAGAATGGTTGCTCTTTTTTCCAAACATTGGAAACATTTTTTCACCGTTTGTCGTCCCGACGTCAGCCGAAGAATCTACTTTTCCGTCGAGCAACCTGCATTCCGGCTGAAGCCGGGACTTCAACCTTATTTGCGAACGCGGGAGAGGCAGGCGAAGAGTTCAGGATAGAACGCGGTTTTGGCGCGGTTGAGCAGATAGAGATGAATGCCCGGCGCGCCGCTTTCGACCAATTCTGATATCTGTTCGATCGCCCAGTACAGTCCGATGCGCTCCATTTTGACCGGATCGTTCTGCGCCGCTTCCAGATTGTGCAACAACACCTCCGGCACGTGGAATTCGCAAAACGTCTGCATCCGTTTAATTTGTTCGAGTGAAATAATCGGCAGCAGTCCCGGCACGATCGGCACGGTGATGCCCGCATCGCGGCATTTTTCGACAAATTTAAAATAGACGGGATTGTGGAGAAACAGTTGCGTGGTGATGAAGTCGGCTCCGGCATCTACTTTTTCTTTCAGACGCAGAATGTCCGCTTCAAGGCTCGGAGCCTCGGGATGTTTTTCCGGGTACCCGGCCGTGCCGATGCAAAGCTGCGGATGGCGTTCGCGCAGAAATGCGATGAGCTCGGACGCATAACGGAATCCATCCGCCGCCGGTTTAAACACTTTTTCTCCGCGCGGCGGATCGCCGCGCAGTGCCATAATGTTTTGAAATCCCTGTTCTACCAGCGCATCGCTGGAGCGGGCCAGCTCGTCACGCGACATGCCGACACAGGTGCAATGCGGTATGACGGTTTTGTAACCGAGGGTGCCAAGCTGTTTGGATATTTCGAGCGTCGGGCCGGCGGCAGAGCCTCCCGCGCCGCAGGTGACGGAGACAAAGTCGGGCTTGAGGCCGATCAGCTCAACCGCCCCGTTGGTGAAAACGGCCTGTGCCGCGTCATTCTTCGGCGGAAAAAATTCCACCGAGATCAGCGGATGCCCGGCCTGTTGGATTTGTTCAATAACGGTCATATCAATCTGTCTATCCGGATAAACGGAACTGTGCAAGCGTAAAAAAAGCCCCGGCGAACCGGGGCCTCCTGTATCGCAGAAGCAATTAACCGAGGATGGCGTCCTTGGCGGCTTTGGCGATGCGGAATTTGAGAACCGTCTTGGCGGCGATCTTGATCTGCGCACCAGTAGCGGGGTTGCGACCCATGCGGGCTTTGCGTTTTACTTTAACCAGTTTGCCGAGGCCCGGAACGGTGAAACCAGCGGCGGCACCTTTATAGGCCTGAGCGATGATGGATTCGAGGGATGCTTTCGCCTGAACTTTGCTGATGCCGGCGTCGTCGGCAATCTTGGCGATGATCTGGGACTTGGTTGCTGCTTTTGCCATTGCGGATTCTCCTGTTACACGTGGTTACTTTTTCCGGCCGTATTTATCTCTCGGCCCCGATTTGTTGGGGAATTCTTACTTCAAAGGAACAATGTGCGCAAGGTGAAATGCGATAATAATTAAGTATAGATAGGGGTTCGTGATTTTTTCGCCCTTTTGTTTTATCCGGTTTTTCATTGACCAGACATCTGAGAAGGTCAAAATACGCGCTTTATTTTTGAGCGGAGAACTATCATGAATCTCAAAAAGATCCTCACAAAGGATTCTATTCTGCCGGAGTTGAAAGCCGACACGAAAAAAGGCGTGATCGAAGAGATGATCAGCCTGCTGGTCGCCGCTGGAAAGTTCAGCGGGAAGACAGCGGCTGTACAGGCAGTGCTGGCCCGTGAAGAAAAAATGTCAACCGGCATGCAAAACGGTATCGCGATTCCTCACGGGAAGACCGATGCGGTCGATCAGCTGGTTGCCGCCGTCGGGATTCACCACGCCGGCATTGACTTCGCCGCGATGGATGCAAAGCCCTCGCACATTTTTATTCTGACGCTCTCCCCCGAAAACCGCGCCGGGCCGCACATTCAGTTTCTCGCTGAAATCAGCAAGGTGCTGAGCCGACCGAATTTGCGCGAAAAGCTTCTAAACGCTGCCTCTACGGATGAAATCCTCAATCTGCTGACCGTTTAGGATTTGTCATGACGCCCGTCACCCACGCCCCTGAAACTGCTAACGTTGTCGTTCAGGCGGTGCAGCAGGCGGCACAGGCGCACTCGCATACCGAAGTAATGACCGTGCTGGTACTCCAACTGGCCATGATCATTATCTGCGCGCGGCTCGGTGGATTTCTTTTCCAGCGATTTCTCAAACTGCCCAGCGTTCTCGGCGAGCTGGTGTCGGGAATGGTCATCGGGCCGTATGCGCTGG
This sequence comes from Kiritimatiellales bacterium, assembly GCA_028692515.1. Classification (GTDB taxonomy): domain Bacteria; phylum Verrucomicrobiota; class Kiritimatiellia; order Kiritimatiellales; family Tichowtungiaceae; genus Tichowtungia. The sequence continues at coordinate 5,712 of JAQUXG010000023.1, forward strand.
GGGCCAGAATTCCGCTGCCCGGAATCGGCCCGTTGTTTGCAACGCAGACGATCGGACTGCCGGTTTCGTCAGAGCTCTATGCTATCGCCACCGTCGCCTCGATTGTTCTGCTGTTTCTCTCCGGCCTCGAAACAGATCTGCGCACCTTTCTGCGCTATTCCGTGGTCGGCTCCATCGTCGGACTGGGCGGCCTTCTCTTTTCCTTTATCCTCGGCGATCTCTGCGCCGTCTGGTTTGGACTGGCCCCTTCATTTATGCACCCGACCGCCCTCTTTCTCGGCACCATTTCCACCGCCACCTCCGTCGGAATCACCGCACGAATCCTGACCGAAAAGCACAAGATGTCGTCGCCCGAGGGGGTTACGATTCTCGCCGGCGCGGTGATCGACGACGTGCTCGGAATTGTTGTGCTGGCCATCGTGGTCGGGATGGCCAAGGTGGAAAGCTCCGGCGTAGCGATGGAGTGGTCGCATATCGGAATCATCGCCGCCAAAGCGCTCAGCTTCTGGCTGGTCTGCACCGCACTCGGCCTGCTGCTGGCGCGTAAGCTGACCGGATCACTGAAGAGACTCGGATCGCCGGAAGTGATTGTATCCGTTTCGCTCGGCCTGGCCATGCTGCTGGCGGGTCTATCTGAAATGGCCGGACTGGCGATGATCATCGGCGCCTACATCATGGGGTTGTCTCTTTCGCGCACCGATGTGGTGCAGGAACTGCAAAACCGGCTGCAAGGTGTTTACGACATGCTCGTGCCGATTTTCTTTTGCGTAATGGGTATGATGGTCGACTTTTCCGCCATGCGTCACGCGCTGGTTTTCGGACTGATTTATTCCGCAGTCGCCATCTTCGCCAAAATTATCGGCTGCGGACTCCCGGCCTACCTGACTCAGTTTAATTTCCGCGGCTCACTTCGCATCGGACTGGGCATGCTTCCGCGCGGTGAAGTCGCACTGATCGTTGCCGGGATCGGGCTTTCCTCACACGCCATCGGGCAGGACATTTTCGGCGTCGCCATTCTGATGACCATTCTCACTACCATGATTGCCCCGCCGCTACTGGTTCGCTCCTTTCGTGGCGAATCCGGACTGAAAGATCACATCCAGGTCACCGAGGAAAAAGAGGAGACCTTCACCCTCGAATTTCCGTCGATGGATATCGCCGAATTCCTGATGCAACGGCTGGTGCGCGCCTTTCAGCGAGAAGAGTTTTTCGTCAATCGTCTGCATCTGGAAATGGAGGCGTATCAGGTGCGCAAGGATGATCTCTCCTTTACCCTGACGCGCGAAGACGGGCGCATCACCATCAGCGTTCCGTCCGACCAGCAGTACGTCGCCCGCTTAATGATTTTTGAAGAACTGCTTTCGCTCTCCGACCTGCTCGAAGCCTCTAAAAACATGAAAAGCCTGGATGTGATGGGTTCGGAGCTCATCGGAAATCTTTTTTGCTAGAAGAATAAAGGAGTCGAATCATGAAGCTGAGTTTTATGCTGAACGAGGAGTGTCTGCTCACCGGACTAACCGGCGGCGAGCGTTCAAAAAAAGAAATTATAACGGATCTGCTGAATGCGCTGTACGACGGCACAGAACTAAAAAACGAAGGTTTCAGTAAGGAAGAGTTGCTGGAGGCGCTGCTCACCCGTGAACGGGAAATGACCACCGGTCTGGGCGACGGGCTCGCCTTCCCGCACACCCGGCTGGCGAAAATTTCCAAATCCTACACCCTGCTTGGAATCTGCCCGTCCGGCGTCGACTTCCAGAGTCTGGATCAAAAACCGTCACAGTTTTTTGTCCTCTCTGTCGTTCCTCAGGATCAGGCCAACCTGTTGCTGCTCAGCCGCGCCGCGATTGTCCGCTTCCTGTCGACGCAGGAAAACCGCCGGGCCATGTTAACTGCCGGCGACGCGTTTTCCGCATGGAAGCTGATCGACAAAAGCGGCATTAAAATCGACCAGAACATTCTCGCCAAAGACATCATGCGCCCGCAGGTCGGCCACATCGACATCGAAGCCACACTCAAAGATGCCGCACGCGCGCTGCACAAATATCACTGCGACTCGCTACCGATTCTCGACGAGGAGGAATGCTTCGCCGGCGACATCTCATGCTACGACCTCTTCTCCTACGGTCTGCCCGACTTCTTTGCTAACCTGCACACCATCTCCTTCGTCCGCAATATGGACCCCTTCGAAAAATATTTTCAAGGCGACCGCGACATCAAACTCAGCGATCTGAAAATCAACCGTGAATCGCCCACGATTCCGGCGGATGCCACGTTGATGGAAATTATCTTTGAAATCGCCACTCGCGACAAACACCTGCTGTATGTCGTGGACGGAAAAAAGAAACTGCTCGGCGTAATCGACCGCTTCAGCGTAGTCGACAAAATTCTTATGGGAGCCTAGGTCGTGATTGCCTCAATCATTATTTTTGTCATCGTTTACGTGCTGCTCGCTTCCGGGAAAATGGAAGAGACCGTGGCCGCCCTGCTCGGCGCGACAGCGGTCGTCGCGTTTAAACTGATCGACTTCGAAAGCGCACTGCAATCCATTGATCTCAATGTCATTTTCCTGCTCGTCGGCATGATGACCTGCGTCGCCATTCTGGCCGAAACCGGCTTCTTCGAATGGGTCGCCATCTCCGTCGCCAAAGGGATGAAAGGGCGGGCCGGCGGCATTCTGGTTATGCTTCTCATCGTAACGATGGTGCTCTCATCCCTGCTGGACAACGTCACCTGCATCATCCTGATGGCGCCGGTCACCGTGCTGATCACCCAGTTGCTTGAGGTGCCGGTGCCGCCCTTCCTGATTCTGGAAGCCCTCGCCTCCAATATCGGCGGCGCGGCCACCCTTATCGGCGATCCGCCCAACATCATCATCGGCTCGCGGGCCAACCTCACCTTCAACGATTTCCTGTTCAATCTAGGACCCGGCATCGTCCTCATCGGAGCCGTATTTATTCTGACCGCCTATCTGATCATGCGCAAGCATCTGAACGTTCCGGAACAAATCCGTACCCGGGTCATCGCCTCCTGCCCGGCGCTCGCCATCCGAGACCGGAAAAAAATGATCCGCTCCCTGGCCGTTTTTGCACTCATCCTGGTTGGCTTCTTCACCCAGCGCCAGACGGGCCTTCCGGCGGGCATGATTGCGCTCGGCGGCATGGCTATCATGCTGCCGGTCTGCTACACCAAAACCGAACACATGCTCAAAGTTGTGGAGTGGAATGCCGTTCTCTTTTTCATCGGGCTGTTCATCATTATCGGTGCGATGGAGCACAACGGCGTCATCGACGTGATGGCTAAAGGAATGTTCTCTCTGTGCGGCAGCAATCTTCTGCTCTCCTGTATGGTCGTCCTCTGGGGCAGTGCCTTCTTCTCGGCCCTGCTCAACAATATCCCCTTCATCATTGTCATGCTGCCGCTCATTCAGAAAATGATCGTCAACACCGGCGGAACTCCGGACGGGCACAATCCGCTCTATTGGGCAGTCGCACTCGGCGTCTGCCTCGGCGGCAACGGCACCCTGATCGGCGCCTCCGCCAACGTCATCGCCTGCAAAACCGGCGAACGCAACGGCTACCGGATTTCATTCATGAAATTCCTCAAATGGGGCATGCCGCTCATGATCCAATCTATCGCGCTTTCTACATTATATATCTGGGTTCGTTATTTCTGGGCCAAATAAATTTAAGGGGAATTGAACATGATCGCATCTATCGTCATCTTCGTGCTGGTTTACATCCTGCTCGCCACCGAACGGGTTGAGAAATCAGTCGCGGCCATGCTCGGCGCGGCGGCCGTTCTGATTCTAGGGCTGATTCCCTTTGAATCGGTCGCGGCTGCGGTTGACCTCAATGTCATCTTTCTTCTCATCGGCATGATGACCTGTGTCGCCATTTTATCCGAAACCGGCTTCTTTGAATGGGTCGCCATCTCCGTCGCCAAAGCCATGAACGGCCGGCCGATCCCGATTCTCATCATGCTGCTGATCGTCACGATGATTTTCTCCGCACTGCTCGACAACGTCACCACCATCATCCTGCTCGCACCGGTCACCATCCTCATCACCCAGCTGCTCGAACTGCCCACCATCCCGTTCCTGATTCTCGAAGCGCTCGCCTCCAACATCGGCGGTACTGCCACGCTCATCGGCGATCCGCCCAACATTATTATCGGCTCACGCGGCAACCTCTCCTTCAACGACTTTCTCTACCACCTGACGCCCGGTGTTGTCGTCATCGCTATTATCTTCGTCATCTCCGCTCTGATGCTGCTGAAAAAACATTTGCATGTCTCCGATCAGACCCGCACCCGCGTCACGGAGTCCTGCCCGAAACTCGCCCTGCGCGACGTCAAAAAAATGAAACGCTCACTGATCGTCTTCGGCTTTATTTTTATCGGCTTTTTCACCCACCACCACCTCGGTGTGCCGCCCGGCGTCATCGCCCTCGCCGGAATGGGCGTCATGCTGATGGTCTGCTTCACGAAAAGCGAAGCGATGCTCCGCCACGTCGAATGGGATGCCATCCTCTTCTTCATCGGCCTCTTCATCATCATCGGTGCGCTCGAACATACCGGAGCCATCGACCTGCTCGCCAACGGACTGCTGAACCTCTGCGGCGACAACATGCTGCTTACTACCATGGTCGTTCTCTGGGGCAGCGCCTTTCTCTCCGCCGTACTCGATAATATTCCTTTCGTCATCGTCATGATGCCGATGATTCAGAAACTGCTCGTCGATACCGGCGCCTCGCCGACCGGCGACAATCCGCTCTTCTGGGCGCTGGCCATGGGAGCCTGTCTCGGCGGCAACGGAACTATCATCGGGGCTTCCGCTAACGTCGTCGTCAGCAAAATCGGCGAATGCAACGGCTACCACATCAGCTTTATGCACTTCATGAAATGGGGCTTCCCGTTTATGATCCAGTCTGTCTTCATCGCCATGATCTACCTCTGGCTCCGTTACTTCTTCTAGCATCGGTGCATTTTCCAAACCCTGGAAGAAAAGTTTCCAAGGTTTGGAAAAAGCGTACACTCGCCGGCATGAAGGAAATTATAGATATCATTCTGTTTTCCTGGATTGCCGGCCTCGCCTCTTTCTTTGGCGCGTGGCTTGCCCGACTGGAAAATTTTCATGAGAGCCTGCTGAAAAAAGAAATCATCCGAGGCATCATCGCCTTCGGCGGCGGGCTTCTCGTTGCAGCCGTCGCCTTTGCACTCGTCCCGCACGGAATTGAAACTTTCTCCGCCCCCATGCTTGGCTTGCTCTTTGGACTTGGCGGCATCGCGTTCTGCCTGCTGGATATTCAACTCAGCCGTTCCGGCGGCTCCAAAGCCCAGTTCGTCGCCATGCTCAGTGATTTCATACCGGAAGCTATCGCGATGGGAGCCGTCTTCGCCCACGACCACAAACTCGGCCTGCTGCTGGCCCTCTTTATTGGCGCACAAAATCTGCCGGAAGGATTCAATGCCTTCCGGGAATTGCGTGACAGCGGCGAAAAAACCGCCTTCATTCTGCGCGCCATTTTCCTCACCAGCTTTCTAGGGCCGGCCTCCGCACTTACCGGGTTCCTCCTTCTGCAGCCATACCCTGCCGTAACGGCCGGAGTCATGGTCTTCTCGGCAGGAGGCATTCTCTATCTCGTCTTTCAAGACATCGCTCCACAGGCCAAACTGCGCCACCATTGGATGCCGCCGCTGGGCGCAGTCCTTGGCTTCATCGTCGGCATGATCGGGAAAAAACTGCTCGGTTGATTTTCCAATGGTTGGAAAATTACACCACATCGAGCGGACCGCCGGGGCGATCCTGTATGACGGTATGCTTCGCGTGCGCTGAAGGTTCCGGCCAGTCCTCGTTGTAGTGCAGTCCGCGGCTTTCTTTGCGGCGTTGCGCCGAGCGGACGATCAGTTCGGCCACTGCGGCAAGGTTGCGCAGTTCAATCAGGTCGGCGGTGACCAGATATTCTTTATAGTAGCTGCGGATTTCTTCGCGGATGGTGCGAATGCGCCGGCGCGCGCGCATCAGCCGGCGGTCGGAGCGGACAATCCCGACGTAGTCCCACATCACAGAGCGCACTTCGTTCCAGTTGTGCTCAACGACCACTTCTTCGGTGCTGGAAACAGCCTCGCCGCACTCCCACAGAGGAATTGAAATATTTTCGACCGGATTGTTTTTCCAAACCTTGGAAACTTCATCCGCACAGCGGTGACCGCAGACCAGCGCTTCGAGCAGAGAATTGCTGGCAAGACGGTTGGCCCCGTGCAGTCCGGTGCTGGCAACTTCCCCGATGGCATAAAGCCCCGGCATCGCGGTGCGCCCGTTCACATCGGCGACGACACCGCCGCAGGAATAGTGCGCGGCGGGAACGACCGGCACCGGCGCGCGGGCCATGTCGAAGCCGTATTTGAGGCAGGCTTTGTAGAGCGTCGGGAAACGCTGCTGCAAAAACTCAGCGGTGCGATGCGAAATGTCGAGATAGACAAAAGGATCGCCGTGTTTCTTCATAACCGAGTCGATGGCGCGGGCGGTGATGTCGCGCGGAGC
>JAQUXG010000024.1:0-10140 GCA_028692515.1 Kiritimatiellales bacterium
CAACCTGGTCATTTTAGAAAGGAGGATGATGTATGAAAAACCGAATGATTCAGACGGTTGCCGTTCTGCTGCTGATTGCATCCTCCGTTTGTGCGGAAAATCTGATTGTGCTGGCAGCGGCCAGCACAACGGATGCAATGAATGAGATCGGAACACTTTTCATGAAGCAAAGCGGACACACGGTGCAATTCAGCTTTGGCTCGTCCGGCGCGCTGGCGCGGCAGATTCAGAACGGTGCGCCCGCAGATGTGTTTCTTTCGGCGAACGAGAAGTGGATGGACACGCTGGAAAAAGGCGGAGCGGTCAGCTCCGCAACACGCACGGATCTGCTGGCGAACCGGCTGGTACTGATTGTTCCGAAAGGCCGCAGCGCGACACTCGACGAACGTTTTGCGGGGCGGCTGGCGGTTGGAAGTATGAAGAGCGTTCCTGCAGGAATGTATGCGAAGCAGGTGTTGGAGAAGATGAGCCTGCTCGAAATTTTGAAGCCGCGTCTGGTGAGCTGTGATTCGGTGCGCAATGTTCTCTTCTTTGTGGAGCGCGGCGAAGTGGATGCCGGAATCGTTTATTCGACCGATGCAAAAATTTCAGACCGTGTGACGATCGTATCCGTTTTTCCGGAAGAGCTTCACGATCCGATCCGTTACCCGGTTGGAGTCTGCACGGCTTCTGCACATGCGGCTGCCGCCGCAGAGTTTCTGACGTTTCTTGAATCGGACGAGGCGCGGGCGGTATTCGAAAAACTCGGCTTCAGCGTAATCGCGGAAGGCGGCAAATGAAATCGATCAGTCCGGCAGAATGGACGGCGCTGCTGCTGTCCGCCAAGGTGGCCTTCGGTGCCGTGGCGGCAGTGACGCTGCCGGGCGTTCTGCTGGGCTGGCTGCTGGCCCGTAAAAACTTTTACGGCAAGGTGCTGGTGGAATCTCTGGTCTATGCCCCGCTGGTGATGCCGCCGGTGGTGACCGGATATCTGCTGCTGGTGCTGTGCGGGCGTAACGGCCCGGTCGGCGGCTGGCTCGGGCGCACGTTCGGATGGCAGCTGATTTTCACCTGGCAGGGCGCGGCGCTGGCATCGGCGGTGATGGCTCTGCCGTTAATGGTGCGTTCGGTGCGTTTGGCGGTTGAGCTGGTGGATCGCCGGCTCGAAGAGGCAGCCTCGGTGCTGGGCTATTCGCCGTGGCGCATTTTTCTGAACATTACGCTGCCGCTGGCGCGCTCCGGCATTTTTGCCGGACTGCTGCTGGCGTTTGCGCGCAGTCTCGGCGAGTTCGGTGCGACGATTACCTTTGCCGGAAATATTCAGGGCGTGACGCAGACCCTACCGTTGGCAATCTATTCGGCCTTGCAGATGCCGGGCGGCGAGGCCGCCGCCGCGCGTCTTTCGGTTCTTTCGCTGCTGCTGAGTCTGATGGCACTCGGATTTTCGGAGTGGCTGGCGCGCCGCGCAAAAACGGGAAGGAGTACTCATGCACCTTGCCGTTGATATTTCGCTTCGTCAGGGCGGCTTTACATTAAACGCGAGTATCGACTGCTGGAGCAGCGCGTTAGGTGTTTTCGGTCCGTCCGGCTCGGGCAAGAGCACGCTGATTCGTGTTATTGCCGGTTTGGCAAAACCCGACAGCGGATACCTGGAACTCGATGGCGATGTGCTGTTTGACAGCGAAAACAGAATCTGGGTTCCGCCGCATCTGCGCGGGATCGGCGTGGTATTTCAGGATGCGCGGCTTTTCCCGCACTGGTCGACAGAAAAAAATCTGCGAGCCGGGATGACGTTGGAAACAACCGGCATGTTTTCATTTGAGCACATCGTGAAGCTGCTGGAACTCCAGCCTCTGCTGAAGCGGTCGGTGAATGATCTGTCCGGCGGCGAAAAACAGCGTGTCGCTTTGGGCCGGGCGTTGCTGGCGCATCCGCGTTTGCTGTTAATGGATGAGCCGGTCAGCGGGCTGGACGCAAAACTCAAAGAGCAGATTCTTCCTTTTCTGGCGCGCGTGCACCGCGAGTTGCATCTGCCGTGCATATTGGTCAGTCATGATCTGCCGGATATTCTTCGGCTGACGGATCGGCTGGTGCTGGTAAGGGACGGAATGGTCTGTGGGCAGAATACGCTGGAGGGTCTGGTGACACAACGCGGGGCGTTTGACATGATGCGCCGTTCGGGACTGATGAGCTTTGTTTCGCTTGAGGTTGATGGAGAACCGGTGCGTGCCGGTGTGCGACCCGATGAGATCATGCTGGCAAACCGTCCTGTTGAAGGACTTTCGGCCCGCTACCGCAAGCCGGGAGTCATTGTCCGGCTGATTGATCACGGCCCGACGATACTCTGCCTGATCGACACCGATGAAGAGCGCTTGATGGCTGATATCACGCCTGACGCGGTTCGTGAATTGGGCTTAAAAGAGGGCTCTCCGGTTTGGTGTTTTTTCAAGGCCGGCGCGGTTCATTCCTTCGATTGATTTTTCGCACCAAAAACACAGATACAAAAAAGTATACAACAAGATTAAAAATACAAAAACGTATCAAAAATACATTTATAATCAAAAATGTTGATGAGTTTTATTTTTATAAACAATTGTAAACAAACAGCTTAAAAACATTAAAAAACATTGGCATATGCTTTGCTTATAGGCAGTCATAATTTTGCAGAAGAGGCTCTGCAAGCGGGTGAAGTAGAGGAAGGAAAGGGAGAAAAAATGAAAAAGTTACTGTTAACGCTGGCGGCACTGGCGGCGGTGGTCTGTTTGACCGCGCCGGTGCATGCGCAGGAAGTGACGGCGGACGTGATCGTTGCCGATGAGACCGGCTATGCAATAGATAATCTGTTTCTGTTCATAGGCGCGGTGCTGGTGATTTTCATGCAACCGGGCTTCGCGATGGTGGAATCCGGGTTTAACTCGGCTAAAAATGCGGTCAACATTCTGTTTAAGAATGTGATGGATCTGTGTATCGGTGTGTTGCTGTATTTCCTGTTTGGTTACGGGATCATGTACGGTGACGCCATCCTCGGCGGCTTCATGGGCTGGGGCGGAATGGGAATCGGCGGAATTGCTTCGGATGTGGCGGCGGGTTCGCTGACTCCGCAATGTGACTTCCTGTTCCAGGTGGCGTTTGCTGCGACGGCTGCGACGATCGTGTCGGGTGCTGTGGCCGGACGTCTGAAGTTTTCCGCTTACCTGATTTACAGCGCCGTGATCACCGGTCTGGTCTATCCGATCAGCGGCTTCTGGCAGTGGGGCGGCGGCTGGTTGAACGGAATGGGCTTCCATGACTTTGCGGGTTCGCTGGTCGTGCATGCTGTCGGTGGATTCGCCGGTCTGGCCGGAGCCATTGTACTCGGTCCGCGTATTGGAAAATTCGGTGCGGACGGAAAGCCGAAAGCAATGCCCGGCCATAATCTGCCGCTGGCAGCTCTCGGGGTCTTTATTCTGTGGGTGGGCTGGTACGGATTCAACCCGGCCTCGCAGCTGGCGATTGTCGGTGCAGATAACACCAATGCGGTCATGCTGATTGCTGTGAACACCACGCTGGCGGCTGCCGCAGGGGGCATTCTGGCGATGCTGACGACCTGGTTTATCCATAAGAAGCCGGATCTCACGATGGCGCTCAACGGAATCCTCGCCGGTTTGGTCGGTATTACCGCCAACTGCGATGCGGTTACCAACGTTGAAGCGATCATTATCGGTGTGGTTGCCGGTGTTCTTGTGACCCTCGGTGTCAAACTTCTGGACAAGCTGAAAATCGACGACCCGGTCGGCGCCTTCCCGGTGCACGGCATGTGCGGTGTGTGGGGCGGCATAGCGGCCTGGATCTTCGGCGGACAGCCGATGCTTGCACAGATTACCGGTTCGGTTGTGATCCCGCTCTGGTCGTTTGTGACCATGTTCATTCTCTTCAGCATCCTGAAGAAGTTCAACGCACTGCGTGTCTCGCCGGAAGAAGAAATCCGCGGACTGGACCTTGGTGAACACGGCGAAGAGGCCTATAGCGGCTTCCAGCTCTGGACGACTCAGTAATCAGCAACACCCTTAGTTAGGAGAAAAACAATGAAACTGATTATCGCATACATACAGCCTGACAAACTCACTGCGGTGAAACAGGCGCTCTATGAAAAAGAAGTCTACAAAATGTCAGTGACCAACGCCCTGGGCTGTGGTCAGCAGAAGGGATATCACGAAACCTATCGCGGTGCGGATGTGGAAGTGAATCTTCTGAAGAAAGTGCGCATTGAGATCGCCGTCAACTCGAAGTTCGTCGAACCGACGGTCGAAGCGATTATCAAAGGCGCTCGCAGCGGAAAAATCGGCGACGGCAAAATCTTCATCCAGAGTCTGGACGAGTGCATCCGCATTCGCACCGGCGAAAAGGGCGAGGACGCAATCGGCTAAGGTGGACTACAGGATATGCGTCCGTGCGGTTCGCACGGGAAACGGGGCCGCCGGGCGCATGAAGAATTCATACAGAAAAACGAAAGAGAGAACGAACAATGAAAAAAACAGGAATACTGATGATGGCTGCGGCGCTGGTCGCAGGGGTTGTGAACGCAGCGGATGTAAGTTTGTCAGGCGACTTTGCCAGTGCTTATGTCTTCCGTGGTGTCACGCTGAATAAAGGGCTGGTCTTTCAGCCGGGCGCAGAAGTTTCCGGGTTCCCGATTCCGGAAGAATACGGTTCGGTAGCGGTTGGCGTATGGGGAAACTACGACATTGACGACAGCGACGGCGCGGTGGCCGGAAGCTCGTTTTCGGAAATCGACTACTACGTTTCCTATACACTGCCGGTGACGGTTGTTGACCTGAGCGTTACCTACACCTACTACGATTATCCGAACGGCGGAACGGCCGACGAAGAAATCGCATTCAGTGTCGGCAAAGGTCTGGGCGAAACCGGTCTGTATGCCTCGCTGACCGCCAACTACGGTGTCGGCGGAGCCGTTGACGGCAGCTGGTACATTCAGGCCGCACTTGACTACGAAAAAGAGCTCAGCGAGAAGCTTTCAATGTCGGCCGGCGTCAACATGGCGTATGCACTGGTTGATGGCGGTTCGGACGGCTTCAATGATGCCGGTGCCAGCGTCGGTCTGAGCTATGCGCTTAACGACAACTGGTCTTTGAACGGTTCGCTCAACTACGTCGCGCAGCTCGATGACAACGTGCTGTCTGACGCTTCCTACGACGTGCCAGTTTACGCGACCCTCGGCGTATCCTGCGATTTCTAGAATCACAGAAAATGTTTGAAGAGAGGCGCTCCGGGATTCCGGAGCGTCTCTTGCTTTTTGTGAAAAAGGATTGAAATGCCGGTGGGCCGGTGGTAGAGCCTTTTCATCACAGAAAGTCTGCGTGCAGGGGTTGCAATGCAGAGAGACAGGGAACGTAAACAGGAGGAACAGAGTATGAAGAAGCTTCTTTTCAGTATCATCATCGGGATGACGGCCGGTCTGGTTATGGCTCAGGATGTTGTCATGGTTGAGGAGCCGTCATCGGATGTTTCTGTCAGCGCAGATGTCAGTTTGTTATCCGCCTATGTATGGCGCGGACAGGTTCTCAATGACAGCATGGTTGCTCAGCCTTCCGTAACGGTTGCGTACGGCCCGCTCTGGGTGAATGTCTGGGGCAACTGGGATATGGGCAATGCGAACTATAACACCACCGAAATTGACTACACGGCTGGATACACTGTTTTGGATACAGACGATGTGACCATGGATGTCGGCATAATTTTCTACACCTTCCCGTGCGGCAACGATTTCAAATCGACCGAAGAGGTCTTTTTGACAACAACCCTCAACAGCATCATTTTCACCCCGGTCGCCAGCCTCTATTATGATCTGGACGAAGCGAACGGTTTCTACGGAAATCTGGCCATTTCCCAGCCGTGCGAAATCAGCGACGCCCTAACCGCCGAAATCGGCGGTTCGATCGGCTACGGCACGCGCAACTATAACACCTACATGTTTGGTCAGGACAAGAACGCGGTGAATGACTATAACATCTACGTCTCTGCGGAATACGCGCTGACCGAGGATCTGACCCTCGGCGCTCTGTTGCAGTATACCCATCTTGGTGACGAGTTGGATAGCAACGGCGCCTACGAAGCTGACGAAATCGTCTGGGGCGGCATCAGCCTTTCCTACACGTTCCTGTAATCCGAACGGCAGAAAGATCGAAAAGCGCTCCGGGAAACCGGGGCGCTTTTTTTATTTGTTTTCAAACAGAGGGGAAACCGTCTATAAAGCAGACTTTCCAACGGGAGAACAAAATGGACGAACTGCTCAAACAGCTTAAAACCAACGCCAAAGAAAGTCCGGAAAACCTGGCTAAACTGCTCGGCATCACTGCGGCTGAGGTGAAAACCCGCATTGCCGACTACGAAAAGGCCGGCATCATTCAGGGCTACCAGGCGGTCATCAATGAAGACAAGCTCGACGGCGCACCCGTCACAGCCGCCATCGAAGTCCGTCTCACCGCCGAGCGCGAAGGCGGCTTCAACCGCATTGCCGAACGCATCAGCCGTTTTCCCGAAGTTCGTTCCGCCTTCCTCATGTCCGGTGGCTACGATCTGCTTCTCTTTGTCAGCGGAAAAACCCTTAACGAAGTAGCCAGCTTCGTCAGCGAAAAGCTCTCCACGCTTGGCGGCGTGGTCGGCACCGCCACTCACTTCATGCTCAAAACCTATAAGCGCAACGACGTGCTCATGCAGACGCCTGATGAAAACGAACGCCCCCAAATCTCTGCGTAGCCGCATCGCCGCTCACGTGCGCGACATCCCGCGCTCTGGCATCCGCGACTTCTTTGACATCGTCAGCACCCGCGACGACGTCATCAGTCTCGGCGTCGGCGAGCCCGACTTCGTCACGCCCTGGCACATTCGTGAAGCCGCCATCACCGCTCTGGAACAGGGTGTCACCAGTTACACCTCCAACCTCGGGCTGCTTGCCCTGCGCAAAGAAATCTCTGCCTACGTCCAGAAAAATACCGGTATTACGTATAACCCCGACAATGAAATCCTCATCGCCGTCGGCGTCAGCGAAGCCATGGACCTCGCCGTTCGCGCCCTCATCGAACCTGGTGACGAAGTGCTCTATCACGAGCCCTGCTACGTCTCCTATAATCCCGTCATCACCTTTGCCCACGGGGTACCTGTTAAAGTTGAAACCTCGGCTGAAAACGGATTCAAACTCACACGCAAACAGCTCGAAGCCAAAGTCACCAAAAAAACCAAGCTTCTGATTTTGAACTTCCCCACCAACCCCACCGGGGCTGTTCTCTCGCAAAAAGAGACCGAAGAAATCGCCGCCTTCGCCATCAAGCACGACCTCATCGTCCTCACCGACGAAATCTACGGCGAGCTCACCTACGATCAGCAGCACGTCAGCTTCATCTCCGTTCCCGGCATGAAAGAGCGAACCGTCTATTTGCACGGCTTCTCCAAAGCCTGGGCCATGACCGGCTTCCGCATGGGCTTCTCCTGCGCTCCGCCCGAGCTCACCGAAGCCATGATGAAAATCCATCAGTACACCATGCTCTGCGCTCCCATTCTCAGCCAGAAAGCCGCCCTCGAAGCGCTCAAAAATCCGGCCGCCGACATTGCCGAAATGCGCGACTCCTACTGCGTCCGCCGCAACTACATGCACAGCGCCTTCCAGGAAATGGGCATCGACTGCTTCCTGCCCGGCGGCGCCTTCTACATGTTTCCAAGCATTGGAAAATTCGGCCTGTCGTCCTACGACTTCGCCATGAAGCTCCTCGAAGAGGAAAACGTCGCTGTTGTTCCCGGCACCGCCTTCGGCGCCTGCGGGCAGGGTAGCGTCCGCTGCTGCTACGCCACCGCTCTCGACGACATCAAAGAAGCCATGATCCGCATCGCCTGCTTTGTCAAAAAGCTCGGCTGATCGCGATTTTTCCAATGTTTGGAAAAAAATCTGAAAACCGGTCTCGCCGGTTCCAGGCATTGGAAAAAAGTTGTCTGTCTGCGGTGTGTGGCGTATTCTCCGGTCGAATTGAGGTTTTTATGCCTGTTGTAACAATCAATCTGCCAAAACAGAAATGCCGGTTCCTCGCTCTGACGCCGGGAGCTCTCGGCAAAGTGGTCGCCTATGCCAATGACCGGGCGACGCTCCTGAAAAAGGCTAAAAAGGCCGGTGTGGACAAGCCGGTCATCATGCCGGTTCTCGACCCCCGCTCGCGCTACATCTTTTAGCCATGCCGCGCGCCGAGTATCCATTCTACAGTTTTCAAACACCAACCGATGCCTGTCGCGTTTATTTGCCGATCCGCCTTTCCAATCCCAAGACCGGAAGTTCAACAGATATCGAAATGGCGCTGGTGGATACGGGGGCGGATTCCTGCGTGATTCCAGGCAGTCTTGCCGGTGCGTTGGGACACAACCTGAAGCACAAAGCCATTCGGCCTTCTCCGACTTTAGGAATTAACGGAACGCATGTGGATACCTATGGACACACCTTCCGGCTTGAGCTGCTTGGCCCGGATGCCGAAACGGTTGTCTGGAGCAATGACAGAACGGTGATCGACTGCATTGAAGCTGAGGTTCCGATTCTTCTCGGCACGCAGGACTTTCTGGCCAACTTTAAAATCACCATTGATTACCCGGCGCAAAAAGTAGTGCTTCAGTGGCCCTCGACGACATCAAAGAAGCCATGACCCGCATCGCCCGCTTCGTCTCCAAGCTGTAGGGCGGGGGCCGTGACCCCGCCGCTTCCAACTACATTGGAACCCATCCGCGTTTATCCGTGTCCATCCGCGGTCAAATTTTCCCCTTCGACAGGCTCAGGGCTGGCAACCCTTGGAACTTTCCGTGTCTTCTGTGTATTCCGTGGTTCAAATTCTTCCCTCGGAGCCCCTCTGACTTCCTCAAGCGGCAGCGGGTGTGAAAAATCCCCATATTTTTGGCTGTTCTTCGTTATCCTCCGTTTCCTTCTGCAAAAAAGATTTCCGGCGCTCGGCGGTTCATGCTTAAATCCGGCTCCACCTTTTCAAAACAGGAGTATTCCATGACAAAAATTACACGGGCGCTGTTGAGCGTCTCAGACAAAGCCGGAATCGTTGAATTTGCCAAAGCCCTCGTTGCGCGCGGCGTTGAACTGCTCTCCACCGGCGGAACCGCCAAAGCCCTGCGCGACGCGGGCATTGCCGTCAAAGACGTCTCCGAGTTCACCGGCTTCCCGGAAATGCTTGATGGTCGCGTCAAAACGCTCACCCCGCAAGTACACGCCGGACTGCTTCATCTGCGCGACAATGACGAGCATATGGCCACCATGAAGGCACACGGCCTTTTGCCGATCGACCTCGTTTGCGTCAATCTTTACCCGTTTGAGGCCACCATCGCCAAGCCCGGGGTTTCATTGGCCGAAGCCATCGAGCAGATCGATATCGGCGGCCCGACCATGATTCGCTCCGCTGCCAAAAATATGAAGTTTGTCACCGTCATCACCGACCCGTCCGATTACAACCGCGTGCTCGCATCCATGGATGCCAACGGCGGCAACACCACCGAAGAACTCCGCTTCGAACTCGGCCAGAAAGTTTTTGCCCGCACCGCCGAATACAACGCCGCCATCGCCGGCTATCTCGCGGAACAGATGAAATCCGCCGCGCCGCGCCCGTTCGTCAAAGCCGCCTCCAACGGTGTCGAACTGCGCTACGGCGAAAACTCGCACCAGAAGGCGTGGCTCTACACCGACGCGACAGCCACCGAAGCCTGCATCGCCCACACCGACGTCCTGCACGGTAAAGAAATGAGCTACAACAACTATGTGGACGGCGAAGGCGCGCTCGAAGCGGTCAAAGAACTTTCCGGCAAGCCCGGCGTCGCGGTCATTAAGCACACCAACCCGTGCGGCTATGCCACCGGCGAAACGCTGGCCGAAGCCTTCGAAGCCGCTTGGAGCGGCGACCCTGTATCTGCTTTTGGTTCCGTGATTGCTGTCACCGAAAAAGTGGACATGGCCACCGCCGAGTTGCTGAAAGGCCGCTTTATCGAAGCGCTGATCGCACCAGACTTTGAGCCCGAAGCGCTCGAACTGCTCAAGGCCAAGAGCAAAAACATCCGCCTGCTAAAATTGCGCAAGCCGATGTCCAAAGCCGCGCCGCGCAAAATGGTTAAAGACATCAATGGCGGCATTCT
>JAQUXG010000024.1:10150-12175 GCA_028692515.1 Kiritimatiellales bacterium
TACCGACTCGATCGCCGAGTGGAAAGATGTCACCGCGACGGCGTTCGATCAGACCAAACGGGCGCTGGCCGAGTTCGGGATCGCCGCTGCCAAGCACACCAAATCCAACGCCATTATGGTGGTGCAGGAATACAAGGCTGGACAGTTCCGAGTGCTCGGCATGGGGGCCGGACAGCCCAACCGCGTGGATTCTCTGCGCAAGCTCGCCGTGCCGAAAGCGATCGAAAACCTGAAACTGCAGAATCCGGAAATCACCGAAGAGCAGATTGCCAGAACCATCGGTGACTGCGTCTTTGTTTCCGAAGCGTTCTTCCCGTTTGCCGACAGCATTGACGAAGCCCATGCCGTTGGCGCGCGTTTCATCGTTCAGCCGGGCGGATCAATCCGTGACGACGAAGTCATCGCCGCCTGCGACAAACACGGCATCGCCATGGCGTTCACCGGCATGCGCCACTTCAAGCATTGATGTCGGCTGATCTGGTTTTCGGACGGCGTTTTTTTTAAAAGCATCGTGAAGCCGGTTTTGACAATTTTACTTAACCGGAGTCTCCTTTTTTTTGAACCGGCCGATATTTGGGTTGTATCTCATTTTTGGTTTAGTACACTGCGCGGCTGTGTATGAATAAGTTTTCTGTCAGATTAGTACTGATTCTCTCACTGACTCTTTCGGGTCTGGGCATGGTTTTTGCGCAGGATACGTCAGTGATGACGCTTGGCGAGCTGGTCTCTGCAGCAGATAAAGCAAGTCGGGGCAGTGAACAGCAGGCCGCCATTCCCTTTCTTAATGAAATAATGAAAAGAGCGCCCACGTTTGAGGGCGCGGCCGCTCTGCAAAGCCTTCAAAAAGTCCGCTTGCAGCTCGCCCGGACCTATGCCCAGCTGAGCCGGTGGGATGATTCTGAAAAGTATGCCCGGGAGTATCTCTCCTCGGAACCTTGCGTCGACCGGGCGGATGGGCTGACCATTCTCTGTCAAACGGCATTCGCGAGGAATGACTGGCAGGCTCTGAAAAAATCCGCACAGGAGCTTCTCAGTGAGTCGAGCAAAGGCGCCCTTAGTGAAGAAAACGGGGAGCTCTTCCTAGTACAGGCCCTTTTTAATTTGAAGGAATACGCTGCGGCATTGGAGTTCCTTCCCAGGGTTCTTCAGCGGTCTAAAGATCCCGATATGGCGGCCGACCTTCGCCTGATGCAGGCGCGCTGTCTTTTTGAAACCGATCAGTCGGAGAACCTCCTAGCCAGCTTGTCGGATATGTCTCAAGGGGATGCCCGGTATGGCATCAACCTGAATCTTTTTTTCATTCGTCTGGGCGATGATCTGTTCGACCGGAGCAAGTTCCTTCAGGCGCTGGCCGTTTACCGGATGGTCGTTCCCAGATCCGAGATGCTGGGCTGGCACCTGACGCAGATTGTTCAGATGGAGAGGACGTTGGGTCAGTTGAAAGGGAAGAGCGGCGAGAGCGATAAACTTAGCCAAAAAATTGATGAATCAAAGAAGACCGCCTCTCAGTTCCTCAATGTTCCCGAGTATGATGCCCATATTGCCTACTACGAAGCGCAGATCTATGCCGGACAGAAACGGCTTTGGGAAGCTGTCTCACTGTATGATCTGGTTTACCGGAAGTATCCGCAAACGGATGAGGGTTGTGCCTCGCTGATAGAAATGTTGCCGCTGTTGCGCGACCTCGGGCAGAAAGATCAGGCAGATGCGTTGGCCCGGGACTATCTCGATAACAATCACTCAGGAATCTACCCGCGTCTGGTGGCCGAGTACCTGATGCGGTACTACCGCGAACAGGGGCAGACGGATAAGACGCTGGATGTGTTCGGCTATGTGGATAGTTGGGATGCTCCGGAAAATGAAACGGTTCGCGCCCGCGAGACCGTCTTGCGTTATATGATCTGTTTCACCTGGCTCGAACTCGGAGATTATGAGCGAGCCGCAACCGCTTTTGAGAATGTGATAGAGTTCTCACCCGATTCGCCGAGCGCCGTGGATTCATACTATTGGAGAGCCATGTGCGCT